>JAGHTH010000010.1 GCA_018065365.1 Candidatus Coliplasma caballi | reverse complement strand
CGACGAATAGATTGGTCGGAAAGTCGTTGAGTTTCTGCGGGGTATCGACCTGCTGGATCAGACCGTCTTTCATAACGACGATACGGGTAGCCATCGTCATTGCCTCGGTCTGGTCATGCGTAACGTAAATGAAGGTAGTCTGTACTTTCTTGTGGATCTTGGTCAGCTCCGTTCTCATGGAAGCACGGAGTTTTGCGTCCAGGTTGGACAGAGGTTCGTCGAGAAGGAAGACCTTCGGCTCACGGACGATCGCACGGCCGAGCGCGACACGCTGTTTCTGACCGCCGGACAAAGCCTTCGGTTTACGGTCGAGCAGGTGGCTGATGTCCAGGATCTTTGCGGCTTCTTCCACGCGCTGCTTGATGATCTCCTTGGAGACCTTGCGGAGTTTCAGACCGAACGCCATGTTCTCAAATACCGTCATATGCGGATACAGAGCGTAGTTCTGGAACACCATCGCGATATCACGGTCTTTCGGTGCCACGTCGTTGACCAGCGTGTCGCCGATGAACAACTCGCCCTCGGTGATCTCTTCCAGACCCGCGATCATACGAAGGGTCGTGGATTTACCGCAACCGGAAGGACCGACGAAAATCAGGAACTCCTTGTCCTTGATTTCCAGGTTGAAGTCGGACACGGCGGTAACGCCGCCGGGATACTTCTTGTAAATGTGCTTGAGTGACAGACTTGCCATCTTGGTTACTCCTTTTTCCCCAAAGGGATTTTATTCTTCCGGCAGATGCCGGACTTTTACACGGTATTATTATACCAAACAAATTGCAAAATGAAAAGAGGTTATTTTCCCAAATTTTCATACCGCGGTTTGTAGGATTTGCACAAAGATCCCGCCGCGACACCGAGGTGCGCGGCGGAAACCCGGAAATACGGCTCTAATATATTAGAATTTGGGAATTATTTCATTCCTTTGCGCGTCAGGGAAATGCGCTTGCGCGCGATGTCCACGCTCTTGATCTTCACCTCGATGACGTCACCGACCGAGAGCAGTTCACTCGGGCGGCGGATAAAACGATCCGCCATTTCGGAAACGTGCAAAAGTCCGTCTTCGTGCACGCCGATATCGATGAACGCGCCGAAATCGACCACGTTGCGGACGGTGCCTTTGAGGATCATATCGGGTTGCAGATCTTTCATTTCGAGCACGTCGGTACGGAGGATGGGCGCGGGGGCGTCGTCGCGGACGTCTCTGCCCGGCTTTTCGAGTTCCCCGATGATGTCGAGCAGGGTCGGCTCGCCGCAACCGAGTTCGGCGGCAAGCTTGCCGGTGCCGCACGCGACCGCTTTTTTGCGCAGTTCGGCAAGGCGGTTTTCGCGCACGTCGTCTTCGGTGTAGCCGAAACGGTCAAGCAGGGACTTCGCCACGGCGTAGGATTCGGGATGCACGCCGGTATTGTCTAAGATCTCGTCCGAGCCGACCACGCGCAGAAAGCCCGCGCACTGCTCGTACGCCTTGGCGCCGAGTTTCGGGACTTTGAGCAATTTGGCACGCGTCTTGAATTCGCCGTTTTCTTCGCGGAAAGCGACGATGTTCTTGGCAATGGTCTTGTTGATGCCGGAGATATAGGAGAGGAGGGACGCGGAGGCGGTGTTCAGATCTACGCCGACGCTGTTGACGCAGTCTTCCACCACGCCGCCGAGCGTTTCGGAAAGACGTTTGGGGTTCATATCGTGCTGATACTGCCCGACGCCGATCGCCTTGGGATCGACCTTGACCAGCTCCGCAAGCGGGTCCTGCAACCGGCGCGCCAGAGAGACGGCGGAACGCTCGTTGACGTCGAGATCGGGGAATTCTTCCGCGGCAAGTTCGGTCGCCGAATAGACTGACGCGCCGGACTCGTTGACGATGGTATAAGCGACGGGCAGATCCTTTTCGCGGATGAGATCGGCGACGAACTTTTCGCTCTCGCGCGAGGCGGTGCCGTTACCGATGGCGACGATGTCCACTTTGTATTTGCGGATAAGATTTTCCAGCACCTGTGCCGCCCGCGCAGTGTCTTCGCGGGGCTTGGTCGGATAGATGACCGTGCTGGT
>JAGHTH010000049.1 GCA_018065365.1 Candidatus Coliplasma caballi | reverse complement strand
GCACAACATCACTTTACAAAGCATTGTTTTTATGTTATTATATCGTTGAAAGCGAGGTGTTGTTTATGTCCGAGTCAAAACTGCGTGATTTATCTATGTCTTTCTCCGTTCAGATCATAAACCTTGTCAAAGACCTGAAATCAAAGCACGAATCGGTCATCTCCAATCAAATCGGTCGTTCCGGAACCTCCATCGGTGCTAACATATATGAAGCAAATTACGCACAAGGTACAAAAGATTTTATCTCAAAACTTGAAATAGCACTCAAAGAAGCAACGCTTCGCGTTGATTTGATTTCAAACAGCAAACACAGCACATATTTTTCTATCTTCAACCTTATTCTGCGCTCTCTGACACAGTCCCACATCTTTTGGCACCCACCTAAAACCACCACCAGCCGGAGGTTGCGCCCGAGAGATGCAGATTGGACGATTTTCTCCCGAAGCTGTATTGATATACTGCGAGAGGGGAAAATCGTTCAAAGCAAACCGCTTTAGCTGTATAAATGCAAAAGCGCCGGCTTGCCGCCGACGCTTTCATAAATGCTATTTTTTAATTATTTTCGGTTTGCGGTCTGCGCTCTCCGGCACAACCGATCCTCAGTTCCTGCAGTCGACAAGAGAAACCGCCGTAACCCCCTGCATCGCGCGCACCGCCGAAACCAACCGCTGCTGCGCCGCGGAAACGCTGACCTCGTAAATGATCTCGGTGTACCGCTCGTTCTGCACGACGGAAGACAACCGACGGTTGATGTGATGCTGCTCCAACAGCTTTTCGATCGCCGCGTTGGTGTCGCCCGACACGGAACGCACGACGAGCAGGTAAGGACGCGCGACGTTCTTGGTCAGCCGCACCGCCAACACAACGACCAGCCCGATGAACAAGCAGCCGATCAGCGTAATGAGGTAGAAGCCCGCCCCGGCGGTAATGCCCGCCGCGACCGCCCAAAACATGAACGCGGTGTCGGAGGTTTCTTTCAGCGCCGTGCGGAAACGAACGATCGAAAGTGCGCCGACCATACCGAGCGACAACGCCAGGTTGGACGTGATCGTCAGGACGATCATCCCGCTGATCGTGGTAACCAGCAGCAGCGTGATCTCGTAGCTGCGATTGAACGCGATGCCGCGCATCGTGAGGCGGTAGATCATCAGAATGAACAGCCCGGCGACCAGCGCCATCAGCAAACTCATCACGATCTGCGCCGTGGTAATATCCGTGTTGAATCCGGACAACACGCTTTTTTTGATTGCGTCAACGAAACTCATAATGTATTTCTTCCTTTCGGTTTTTATCGTAATACTTCGCGGCACAGCGCGTATTTGGAAACGGAAAGCTGGTTGGCGTTGCACGAAGCGATCTTGCGTACGAACACCGGGAGGTATTCCCCGTACTTGACCTCCATCACGACGACGTTCCGCGGCAAAGCGGGAATGCCGCACTCGGAATCGTCAAACAGATGGGAAAAGTCGGGCGGGAGCGCCTCCACGTTGGTGTCAAAGGTCAGCCGCACGTCCTGCGCGGGATAGACGAACGCGTCCCTGCGGTAACGCACCGTAACCGTCGGGAACAGCCCTTTCGATCGCATTTCGGTCGCCATGACGCGCGCCCTGCCGGTCAACAGCGACAGATCCGCTTCCGGATCGGAAAACATGGAAAGCGTGTTCGGATCGACGCGGGTGGAAAACTTTTCGGTCATGATCCCGCGCTTGACCTTTCTTTCCAAATTGACCGGCGACGGATTGCAGTCGTAGGTACGGACGCGGTATTTGGTGTGGACGCGGATGCCGTCGAGCTTTTCGTCCAGCGCGGTGTCCTTGTGATCGTCGTAATAGACCGACGTGATCAGATAGCACCCCGTTTCGCTGTTGGGATCGGTCATCATCGCCTGTTCGGCGCGCGCCCGCACGATCGAATACTGCGTGTAGTCGATGAGGAACTTTTCTTCATGTCTGGAAGCCATTTCCCGTCCCTCCTTATACCTTGAATCCGTACGAGCGCATCTGCTCGTCGGTCAGTCCGAACTTCTTTTTGACGTGTTTCAGAACGTAATCCGCCCGCGTGTTCGCAAAATCGCGCAGCTCCTGCACGTTGGCTTCCCAGGTGCTGAACTGATGCCCCCACTTGTCGCAGTCGCGCTGCATTTCGGGCTTGATCGCGGCGTAGTAACGGTCGATATATGCGTTCACGTTCTCGGCGCTCCACACCTCGTTCATCTGCCACGCAAACCGTTTCGGAAACGCTTCCTTGAACTCCGTCCGCTTGAGCAGCGCCGTGATCAGCGTGGTCGGAAACCGGTCGAGCGAACCGGTACCGGCGGGGTTCAGATGCTCGTAAACCGTGTCGAAGTAGGCGGAGCGGAACGATTGGTCCACGTCGTACATAATCCACATCCACTTGCCCTCGTCGGTCTTGAAAAACTTGATGTTGCCGTTGTCGGTGTTGCAGATGAGGATTTCCGCGATGATATAATCCATATAGTTCTGGATATCCACCTGCGACGCGACGTAATCGTAATATTCCTGCACGTTCATGTCGTGCGAACGGACGTAATTCATCAGCGCGGTGTATTCATCGCTCGTTTTGCCGCTCGCGCGCGTGAGCGTAACCTCGTCTTTGGTTACGTTGTAGTTCCCCGCGACGTAATTTTCGTTGATCTTTTCCCGGATATAATAGATGCCCCAGAATTCTCCGTTCAGATAGAGCGCTACGGGACGGTTTTTCTGTACGGGCATATCCAGGTACGTTTCGGCGATCTCCGTCAGCATCGGGTCGCGCATCCGCGCTTTTGCGAAATCCTGCCCGGTGTTCCGAAAAATGAACGCCTCATAACTGTCTAACCCCGCTTCCCCGAACAACGGATAGTTCAGAGAAGCCGTTCCGTAGCTGCCGCGAAAAAAACACGAAAAGCTTTTCATCGCCAGCGCCCGCGAGTACGCGCCGAAGATCCGGATCCCGCACGGCTCGGAAAACCCCTTGCCGTCGAGTTCAAACAAACTCACGTTCGCTTCCTTTTCCCATTGCTGCCAGAAGTTCGCGTATTCGTGCGGAAACTCGGTGCGGTCGTAGCCCGGCCCGTCGGCGTAAATGCCGGTGTAATAGTCCCACAGGTTTTCGGGCGTCGTTACGAGCGACGCGACCGGGATCGTGTGGTTTTCATTGAGGATATACGAGAAATTCTCGATCCGGCTCGACGAACAGCCCGCCTTGCAGGCGATCGCGCGGATCACGGTCGTGTTGGTCAGGTGGATCGGACCGCGGTATTCGAGCGAATCCGTCGTCGGCTCCGAACAGTCGGTCGTGTAATAGATCACGCCGTCGGATTTCAACACCACGTCCAGCGATCCGACACCGTTATACACCCCCTGCTTCGTTTCGGCAATCGGCGGCTCGGTATTCTGCGCCGCCGCGGAGTTCGCAAGGCAGGGCGTCGGCTCCGCCAGCAGCGAGAAGCCGTCCCGACCGGCAGGTCTGCCGTAGGAAGTGTTGGGCTCCAACGCGGGCAGGATCATCTGATCGACCACCCCGTTTGCGTCGGAAAGGTACAGTTTATCTCCGGTCGAGGAAAGCCCGAACGGCAGGATCGGATACCCGCCCTTGAGTCCCTCGGGATCTTTGGTTACGAACACGACGAAATACTCGCCGGGCTTGAGCGAAACGGACGGCAGCGCCGCCTTTCGCAGCAATTCGGGATCGTCGGACAGATACCACCCGGACAGCGAGACCGTCTCGCCCGACGCGTTGTAAAGTTCCACCCAGTCGCACGCCGCGCCGTAAGAGGAACGCAGGTATCTGCTGTTGGAGGACATTGCCTCGGAAAGCCGCACGCCCGTCGGAAGTACCGCCTTGTTGTACGCCGCGATGCCCTCGTCTGTGTTGGGCTGCCCCATCGAAACCGTCCCGGAACGGTAACCGCTCTCGGAATCGCCCGAAGCGGAGATCCATTGCCAGCTTCTTCCGTCGCCGGCGGGAACGCAGGACAGGATCGCCCCGTGCTTGTGGTTCGGCCCGGTCAGACGGAGCGTGTCCGTCGAGGAAAGCGCAAACCCGCTGTGGAATTCCTCCGAACTGCCGTCGCAGAAGATGACCATGCACTCTCCCGCGTGCAGCGTCGTTTCGGGCAGCGCGTAGCGGTACGGCTCGTCCTTGTCGGACAAATACCAGCCCGCCGTCGAAACGTCCGCGCCGGAGCGGTTGTAAATTTCCACGGTGTCGCAGAGCAGACCGCCGTACGCCGTGCCGTCTTTTTTGAGCAGCACCTCGCTGATGACCAGCGCCGCGTTCTCATCGACGCGGGAAGCCGCAAACGCCGCCGCGCCCTCTCCGGTGTTGGCAAAGCCGGGGCTTGCCGTTCCTTTGAAATACTTGCCGTCCTCGCCGAGCAGCAGCGCTTCGTTGTCGGCGCAGGCGACCGTTTCGACCGTCGTATATTTGCCCTCCGAGGAGGTCAAGATCACGCTCTCGCCGTCGGAAAGCCCGAAGCTTGCGTGCAGTTCGCCCGTCTCGGCGGTGTAATTCAACCCGTCCAGATACACGACCAGATACGCTCCCGCCGGCAGAATCACGCCGGGCAGCGCGTAGCGGAAGCGTTCTTCCGCGCGGTCGGAAAGCCAATAGCCCGCCAGCGAAACGTCCTTGTCCGTAACGTTGTGCAGTTCCGCCAGGTCGGAGAAGTTTCCTTTCTCGTCCGGCAGCACGCTCTTGTTCGAGAGCACCAACTCGCTGATCACCACGTCCGGATCGTTGTCCGGAATGCCGTTCACAAACGCGCGCCGTCCCTCAAGGGTGTTCGGAAAACCGGGCGTCGCGTCCATCGTCAATTCGTAGCCGACGCCGTTCCACGCCATGACCTGATCGCCCTCTAACGCGACCGTCTTGACCTGCGTTACGACCGAATCGTCCCGGTTGCGCAGCGTCAGCGTTTCGCCGCCGCTTCCCGAAAGGGAAAAGCCCACGTTCGTGCGCCCCAGAAAGAGCAGCTTGTACTCCCCGTGCGCCAGCGGCAGATTGTCGAACGGCTCGGAAGTTCCTTTTCCGTCGGAGATCGTGAACCCTTTGAGGTTGCAGTCCTCTCCTTCGTTGTAAAGTTCGATCCAGTCGCTGTGCTTGCCGTCCGCGTCCGCGATGATCGTGTCGTTTTTCGAGCAGATCTCAGTAATCAGGATCTGCACGTCTTCCGCCTCGCCGCGCTCCGCTTCGGAAACGTTCCGCACGAAACGGTCGGCAATGACACCGACGAGGACGATGACCGCCAGACAGATCGCAAGGACGGGGACCAGCTTGCTTTCGCCTTTTTTCTTCAGAATCTCACGTTCTTTCTGCTCGCGCCGCCGGAATCGGCGTACGCTCCCTATTTCTTCCCGTTCATTATATCATATCTTTTTTCTATTTGCAAGCCCGCATTTTGTAAAGTTTTTGTTTGTTGTTTTTTGTGATTTTCCCCTTTTTTCTTGCTTTGTTCACACATTTGCGATATAATATCGGTCAGAATACCCGAAAGGATCTCGTCTATGAAAAAAGTCCGCATTTTGATCGCACTTTCCCTGTCGCTCGCGCTGCTCTGCGCTTGCGGCGAAACGCCCTCCGAAAGCGATTCGTCCGACGGCACCGCTTCCGGATCCGAACTTACTTCTATGGAGGAATCCGCCATGTCTGTCGAAGAAAGCACCCCGTCCGAAGAAACCACCCTGCCCGAAGAAAGCAGTGCGCCCGAGCAGCCCGCGCCGCAGATCTCCGTCGCGAAAACCGAACTGCGCGCCGGCGAGCAGATCGTCGTTTCCTATTCCGGAACGGACGACAAGGATTGGATCGGCGTTTATCCGGCGGGAGCCGAGCCCGGAACGATGAACTCTCTGGTCTGGCAGTATTCGGTCGGAACGGGCGAGGTCCGCTTTTCCACCTCGGCGTTGGAGCCGGGCGACTACGGGATCTACCTCTGCGACAACGACGGCTATCTCGTGCTGGCAAAATGCACGGTTACGCTGATCGACACCGACACCGCCGACTACGGTGTCAAAAACGCGGTCTTTCACGCCGAGCGGAAAAACGGCGTGTCGCGCTCGTCCGTAACGGTAACGCCGTCTTCCTCCAAAAAACTGACCTACCTGTTCTATTGGGCAAAGAACGCCGCCCGTCTGGAAGACAATCTCCCGATCGCGACGGCCGTTTCATCCGGAAGCGATACGTTTGAAGTGCCGTTCAACGACACGCTGTTCATGCCGGAAGGTGCCGATTCCGTGGAAGTCGCGGTCAGGCAGGGCGTTTCGGAATCGTTCTTCGCTCCCGCGAACGACGTACTGAAAGTTCCCGCCTCCAAATTGCTCTTTACGTTCTCGGTCCTGTCCGACCTACACATCATCGACACCGCGCCGCAGCATATTTCGCACCTGCACGCCGCGCTTTCGGACATCCGCACGCTGACGCCGGACACCGAAGCGATCTTCACGGTCGGCGACAACACCGACCGCGGCAGAAAAGAAAACTACGAACTGCTGATGAAGACCATCGCCGAGGAAACCTCCGACATCGGCTGGAACGTCCCGATCCGCTTCGCGATGGGCAATCACGACCAGGTGTTCAACGGCACCTACGAACAGCAGCTTGCCCTGTTCAAAGAATACACGGGAATGCCCGGCGTCTATTACGCTTCGGAGTTCGGCGGGATGAAATTCCTTGTCCTCGGCTCCGACGAAAAGGTCGGCGAGGGCGTCATGCACGCCTCGCAGCTCGACTGGCTCGAAGCACAGCTTCACTCGGTCGGCACCGAAACGCCGGTCTTCCTGTTCTTGCACCAGCCGCTCGTCGAAACGGTCGCCGGCTCCCTCTATTCCTCCAACCCCGACGTGCAGTATTGGTACGGCTTCTCGGCGGCAAACGACCGCTTCCGCTCGATCCTCGCGCAATATCCCAACGCGATCCTCTTTACCGGGCACACGCACTGGACGTTCGAGAGCAACCGGCCGATCCTGTACGGGAACGGCGCCGACGCCTCATTCGTCGGTTGCGCCTCGGTCGGCTATCTCTGGACGGACGAGGACAACTCCACCGGCGGCAGCGAGGGCTGGTATATCGAGGTCTATGAGGACTACATCCTCTTGAAAGGACGCGAGTTTACCGACCGCAAATGGTGCGCCGCCTCGCAGTTTCTGTTCCCGATTAAGTGATGGATAAATAAAAACGGAGAGAAACCAACCTCGGCTTCTCTCCGTTTTGTATTCCTTGATTTTTACTTTTTTACGCCATAGACTTCATTCAATCTTTTCAGAACATGCGTGTTCTTTTCCGTCAACCCGATTTCGTAGATTTCCCATTTGTCCCCGTTTTTCGAAACGAAGAACGGCGTATCGTGGTTATCGTACACGATGAGCGGGTAAGTATCGCCGTTGACGAACACCTTACCGCCGAACAGCAGATACGACGCGTCGCACGCACGCTCGAACTTTTTGCCGCCGATCGAGAACGTTCCGCTCTCCTCCGGATCCATCGTGCCGTGGTAATCGACGCGCTCGTAATAGAAATTGCCGAGATAATCGCCGTTCCGGTCAAACACCGAGGTCAGCTTCCCGGACACGATGCCGATACCGTCTCTGCCCATAAACATCCACATGGTGTTTTCCATGCCGATCGTTCCGGTACTTTGACGGAACGCGTTCCAATAAATGTCCGGCTGCATTTCCGCGTGCCAGATCTTCCCGTTTACGATCGCCGTCTCGCTCTCTCCGGGGGTAAAGCAATCCTGCACGTCCACGCGCTCTCCGTCCACGCTGAAGAATTTGCCCGGCCCGTAGAACGAGGTAACTTGGTACCGGATGATCCACGGAACGTCCTGTCCCTCTCCGGCGTAGAACGCCTTGACCCAGCTCGCGTTCGGATAGCCATCGATCGCGGGCAGCTCTTTCGAAACGCCGATGTGCTCTTCCGATTTCTTCGTCTTCGGATCGTACGAGCAGACGCACCCGTCCTCATACAAGAACCACCAGACGTCGGCGTGGAAGAACGCTTTTTCATAGCCCTCGTGCAGAGTCCCGGGCTCGACGATCTTTTCGCCCGTTTTCGCGTCGTACAGCACCTTGTCTTTCACATAAGCGAAGACCTTTCCGTCCCGCATTTTCAAGTTCGGCAGGTTTCCGACAAGAGAAGCGTCGATGCTTTGCGTCAGCTTCAGCGTCGTGCCGTCGTTTGCGTCCGGAATTTCGTCCGGCAACACCCGTGCGGAGGGTGCCTCGGGTTCGGCGTTCCGTTCCTCCACCAGCTTTGCCACGCTGTTCACGGTCTCCTGCGCGTAAGCCAATCTGCGCTGACCGTCTTTTCCAACGCAGAGCACGCGCACGCGCTCCAAATCACCGCAGACGATATAGAACAGCCCGTTTTCACCGAAAAACGCATCCGCATCCGCCAGCTTGCATTTCTGCCCGGGCTCGCCCTCCAAATAGCAGGTTACGCAGGAATATTTCTTGCCGTCCTCCCCGACCAGCGAATCCGCATAGTCAAAGCAGCGGATCAGCGAATGTGTCTTCGCAGAGGAATCGCCGTAGCGAACCGTCCATTCCTCCGCTTTCCCGTAGGCGTTCCTCATAAAGAAGCGGGAGCCGTCGTCCTTCGTCTTTTCGATGCGGATGCCGCTTTCGGAACCGGCGGGAATAACGTTCTCATCGAGCCGCGTTTTGATCTCGTCGTAATAAAATTCCTTGCCCGTGAGATCGTAGTACATCCCGCAGTTCACCAGCAGTTCCCCGTCCTTCGTAACGCAGAACTTCGGCGCAACGCCGAGCACGGAAACGGGGGTGTTCCGTTTCAGAACCGCGTCGCGCACGGCGGTGTTGACGCTTACTTTTCCCGTTTCGGCGTCGTATTCCGCTAAGAGCCCGCCGCGGTACAGAACGTGGATCTTCCCGCCCCGCAAAAGCACCTCGTCGATCGGACGATTCAACGTTTCGTCCGCGCAGAACGAGCCGACGTCCGTGCCGTCTTCCGCACGGCGCACAACCGTTTTGATGCTGTCGCCGCAGTGATAAAACACGTTACCGTCCTTATCCGCGAGGAATTTTCCGTTCAACGAAATGCCGTGGTTGCCGTATTTGTCTGCATATTGCAGGACGTCGTAATACGCGCCGTGCTCCCGATCGATCGAAAGCTCCGCGACGACCTTCGCTTTTGCGTCGGGCGAGATCACGATCACGTCGGGATCCTCGGTGCCGCTTTCTTCGCCGCTTTCTTCGCTGCTTTCCGCACTGCTTTCCGTAACGCTTTCCGCAACGCTGCTTTCGGCTTCCTGCTCCGAGCCGGCGGCACTTTCGACCGCGCTGCTCTCGGCGGCTTCCGACGTACAGCCGACGAGCAGCAAAATCGCCAGAATGCCCGCCGTCAGAATCAGTCCTCTTTTTTTCATCTCACGTCTTTCCTTTCCGAGCGCAAAGAACAAAGAATTGCTTTTCTTACGCTTCATCGATTCCTATTATATTCACGATTTCGCGTTTGTCAACACGTTTTGTTTTTTTCTATAAAAAATCAGTTTTACGCGTCTTTATTTCGCCTTCGGAACGTGCAAAGCCCGCGTCGCGTTCAGCACCGCCAGCACCAGCACGCCCACGTCCGCGAACGCCGCCAGCGTCATATCGCTTTCGATGCCCAGAACGGTCATCGCGATCTCCAGCACCAGCACGCCGATCTTGACGCCCAGCGAGAACACCACGTTTTCCCTGACGATGCGGCGCGTTTTCTTCGCCGTGCGGATCGCGGTAACCAAGCCCGACGGCTTGTCGTCCATCAGCACCACGTCCGCCGCCTCGATCGCCGCGTCGGAGCCGAGAACGCCCATTGCCACGCCGATGTCCGCGCGGGAAAGCACGGGCGCGTCGTTGATCCCGTCGCCGACGAACGCCAGCGCACCGCCCTGCTTCTGTTTCAACAACTCCTCAACCTTTGCCACCTTGTCGGCGGGAAGCAGGTCGGTATAGACCTCCTCAACGCCCAACTTTTTCGCCACGGACTCGCCCGTCTGCGCGGTATCGCCGGTCAGAATGATGACCTTGCGCGGCAGGAGTCCCGCGACCGTAGCCGCCGCGTCCTCTTTGAGTTCGTCGGAAATCTCGACGTGTCCCGCGTAATCGCCATCGACCGCAACGTGTACGACCGTGCCGGTGTGTTCCTCGCAGCAATGCCAGCGGATGCGGTTTTCGTTCATCAGTTTCTGCCCGCCGACCAGCACGGAATGCCCGTCGATCACGGCGCGAACGCCTCTCCCCGCGAGTTCTTCCACCGACGAAACGCCCGAAACGTCGATCTCTTTTTATACGCCTGCTTGAGCGGCTGGGCGATCGGATGATCGGAAAAACTTTCCGCCGCCGCTGCGAAATACAACAGTTCCTGTTCGTTGACGTGGTCGGGATGCACCGCCGTAACGATGAACTTCCCTTTGGTCAGCGTGCCGGTCTTGTCGAACACCACCGTCTCGACGCGCGCGAGTTCTTCCAGCCAGTTCGCGCCCTTGACGAGAATGCCTTTCCGCGCCGCGCCGCCGATCCCGCCGAAAAAGGACAGCGGCACCGAAATGACCAGCGCGCAAGGGCAGGAAACGACCAGACAGGTCAGCGCGAGCCGTACCCACGTCGCCCATTCTCCCGTAAACAGCGGCGGGATGACCGCCAACAGCAGCGCCAACACCACGACGACCGGGGTATAGACGCGCGCAAACCGCGTAATGAACGCCTCGCTTTTTGCTTTCGCGGAGGACGCGTTCTCCACCAGGTCGAGAATCTTCGCCACGGTGGATTCGCCGAACGGCTTGCTCACGCGCACGCGCAGAACGCCGTTCATATTGATGCACCCGCTGATCACTTCGTCGCCCGCCGAAACGGTTTTCGGAAGCGCTTCGCCGGTCAGCGTCGCGGTATCCAGGTTGGAACTTCCCTCGACGACCGTTCCGTCCAGCGGCACCTTTTCGCCGGGTTTGATCAGAATGATCTCCCCGACGGAAACCTCGTTCGGATCGACCTTTTCCGCTTCGCCGTCTTTTTCGAGGTTGGCGTAATCGGGACGGATGTCCATCAGGGCGCTGACCGAACGGCGCGAACGCCCGACGGCGATGCCCTGCAAAAGTTCGCCGAGCTGATACAGGATCATGACGGACGACGCTTCGGGATATTCCCCGACGCAGAACGCGCCCACGCAGGCGATGCACATCAGAAAATTCTCATCAAACACCTGCCCGTGAAAAATGTTTCGCACCGCTTTCCACAGAACGTTGTAGCCCGCGATCAGAAACGGCACGGCAAACACCGGTGCCGCGATGTACCACGGCCATTCTTCCGTGATCCCCATGTGTTCCATTACGAACAGCGGCACGAAAAACACCGCCGCGATCACAATGCGGATCAGTAATTTCTTTTGTTTCTTTGTCATGGATGTTTCCCTTTATTTCAGAATAATGGTGCAGTCGGACTCCACCTTTTTGCAAACCTTGACGACCTCTTTCAAGATCGCGTCGAATTTCGCGTCGTCCGCGTCCAGAACGAGTTTCTGCGCGATAAAACTGACCGTCGCGTCGTTCACGCCGTCGATCTTCTTGATCGCCGCTTCCATTTTGGCAGCGCAGTTCGCGCAGTCCAGATCTTCGAGTTCAAACGTTTTTTTCATGTCGGTTTCTCCTTTTCTCTGTTCAAACGTTTCTTGCCGTAATTACGGCTCTGTTTCCGATTCTTCCTGTTTGTCGGCGGCGCCTGCCGTGGTTTCGCTTTCCTCCACGACGCCGTCTTCTCTTGACTTGAACGTAAATACCTTATACAGCGCCTGGATCTCCGGCACGGGAACTTCCGCCGATATTTCCTCGCTGCTTTCTTCCGGCTCTTCCGCGCTTTCTTCCGACGTTTCTTCCGAAGTTTCCTCCGCCGACGACTCAAAGTCGGCGCTCTCCGTTTCGGAAACGTCCGCGCTTTCTTCCTCCGGCACGGTTTCTTCCGCGGAGCGTTCCGCCGTGAGCGACTGCTCGATGCGCTCGGCAAGCCCGTTCAGAAAGTCCTCGTACTGTTCCTCGCTGATGTAATACACGGCGAGCCGATACGTTCCGCTCTCCATGGTTTCCAACAGTTTTCCGTCCAGCCGGTATTCCAGAGAGCCGCCCGGCGCGAGATGCGAAAACACCCCGCCGTACTTTGCGGACACCGCGGCGCCGCTCCCTTTGGAAAAACTGATCTCGCAAACGTCCGTCCAGCCCTCTCCGGTCTGCTTTTGGAGCATCGCGGGCGTGCCTTTCTCTCCGCCGAGCAAAAGATCCATGCCCAAAACGTTCTCGACCTTGAACGTTACGCTTTCGGTGTAGGTCTTCCCGGACGTTTCGACCGAAATATCGACCTCGCGCCCCTCAAACCAGATGATCCCGCCCAACCCCGTGCAGACGACCGCGACGGCGGCAAGACAGAGAAGCGTTACGAAAATGGCGGCGATCTTCTTCCCCGTCGGGATCTCGGTATGCCTGACGCCGTGTTCCAAGTCGATTTCGGGCTTCTGTTCTTCCATTTTCGCTTCACTCCTTTCCGCTTTTTCTCGTTTGTTCGCAAATTGTTTCATGATAGTATATCACATTTTTCCCGGAAAGTCAATCCCGCGTTTTCCGTGGCATTCTGTAAAAAAGAACGGCTTTCGCCATTCTTCCACTTACCGACAAGTCCTCTTATTTCCGTTTCAACCACACAAACACCGCCGCAAGAATGACCGCCGCGCCTCCCGCGACGGCAAGCAAAATGGTGCCGACACGACTTTCCGTCGGCGCTTTCGACGGCTCGGGAACGGACTTTTCGCTTTCCGTCGGCGCTTCCGACGGCTCGGGAACGGGCGCATCGGAACTTTCCTCTGCTTCTTCCGAAGATTCTGCCGACGTTTCACGGCTGACTTCGAACGCTTCCGACGATTCTTCGGATTCCTCCCGCGCGGACTCCGCGTCGAGAACGTACTGCTTGGCGCAGGCGTTGATCCCGTTGGTGTAGTTGATCAGCAGACGGGCGATCTCGGCGGAATCTCCCGCGCCGCTGTCGTAGATCTCCCGCAGTTCCTGCCTGTAAAGCGCCCGGTCGATGACCACGCAGCCGTAGTCCAGCGCGACCTCGCCAAACGCGTTGTTTCGCGCATCGGAAATGCCCGCGACGGCATACATGAAATCGTTGTAGCCGGACGACGCGCCGACGGTTTTCCCGACGAGCAGACAGCCGGCGGAATTGTTCGTCGTAACGTTGATGTAGTCGGTGCCGCGGCTGTGAATATTGATCCCGTAACATACGTCGATGTAATGCCCGGCGCGGTAACAGCGCAGCGCGGTCCCCCAATCGTACGCCGGAACGTGCAGCGCGGCGTAGCCGAAATGGTTGCAGTTGACGACCGGGTAAACGCCGTCCAGCAGCGTTGCGACCGCGTCGGCGCGGGAATCGGCTGCGCGCGGATTATCGGGAATGGTGGAACAAAAGTCGTCGAAAAAGACGATCTCCGGGCGATCCCCGACCAGCCGCACGACGATGCAGACGGCGGAAAACCGATAGTGCGCGTGATTGGAAAAACCGCTTTTCGCCAGCGCGTGATTGCTCGCGCCCTCAAAGAAAAACAGAACGCATTTCCCGTTTTTCAGAGACTCGGAAACTATCTTTTCTCCGCTTTCGGAAAGATGATACGCAAGCATCGCGTTGACGTAGTTCCGCCGCGCTTCGTCCGAGATCCGATCCGCTCCGACGGAAACGCCGGTGTCCGCGTCCGACACGAACGCGGTCGCGGAGAAAAGCAAGACACACGCCAGAAAAATCACGATCACTCGTTTCATATTCCCATTTCTTCCTTTCTTTCGCGGCGAAACGCACGCGCTTACATTCCGTAACATAACACAAAGCGCGCGATTTGTCAATAGATCCGGCAAAAAACTCCGCCCGCGCACCTTTTTCCCTCCGCCGCATACACTGTCAACGGAAAAAGAAATTCCACAAAGGAGGACTCCCGATGAATTCGACACAAAACAACCTGTCCAGCGGACTCTGCGGGCGCTCGGATCAACTCTGCTGCGTTACGGTCAACAAGATCTTCGATTCCGCCAAAGACAAAGACTGTTTGGAAGACCTGCGCGTGCATCTCTGCGATCACGCCCAGGAGGTCGTGGACCACGCGACCGCGGTGCGCTGCACCGACGTAACCATCCTGCAAACCAATATCACGCTGGATACCGTTCCGTTCAATCGCGGCTTCTATCAGGTAACGATCCGCTTTTTCTTCTGCGTCGCACTCGAATGCTGTATGTGCGGCGGCAGATCGCAATGCGTCAAAGGACTTTGCGCGTTCGACAAAAAAGTGATCCTGTACGGCAGCGAAAAGAACGTTTCGATCTTCCATTCCGATCCCGAGAACGACGGCTTCTGCCTCGATCCCGACACCATTCATTGCAACCGCGATCCGATCCTGCCCACCGTAACGATCGAAGCCGCGACACCGATCTGCCTCGACGTCAAGGTGTGGGACCGCACCCGCCCGTTCGGACATTCCTGCATGAACGCCGACACGATCCCGGAACGCGTCCGCGGCTATTTCGACGGCGAGTTCAACGACGGCATCGGCGTGAACAACATCTACGTGAGCGTCGGTCTGTTCACGGTTACGCGCATGGAACGCCCGGTGCAGCTCGTCATCCCGGCAAAAGCGTTCTACCTGCCCGACAAAGACAGCACGCCCGCGTCCGACAGCTCCGATCCGTGCAGCGTGTTCGGCAAACTGAATTTCCCGCTCTGCGAGTTCTACCCCTACGCCGACGATCGCGGTGTCTGCGGCAATTCCGGCCCCGTCCAACCGATCGGCAACTGCAAAAACACCGAGTAAATTCCACTCAAAACCAAAAGGAGAGAAACCGTTTCGGCTTCTCTCCCGTTTTTTATGCTTCCGGCGTTTCTTCGGAATTTTCGGTTTCTTCGGCGCTTCCCGCTTCTTCGGAGTGTTCCGCTTCCGCGGCCTTTTCGGCTTCTTTCTGCTGCTTCAACTCTTTTTTGCTCGGCAGATTGACGTCGCCTTCCTCGTAGTAATCTTCCGCGAAGAAGCGATACCCCGCCTTGTGCTTTTTCTTCTTGTAATACAGCAGATACACGACGAACACGGCGATCCCGACGCCCGTAACCGCCGCGCCGACACCGATGCCGTTGGTGACGTAGGAAAATTCAATGTGCGAAGTTCCCGCCGGCACCTCGACCGCCATCAGCCCGGCAAACACGGTCAGAACTTCCGCCTTTTTGCCGTTGACCTTTGCGCTCCAGCCGTCTTCCGCAGGCACCGAGAAGAACACGATCTCCGCGTCTTCCGTCGTAATGTCCGCCGAGAAGCCCGAAGACCCCCAGACGAAGTTCTCGCACGTCTCGTTTCGGCGCTCCTCTACGCCCTTTTCAAAGCTTTGGAAGTTCGCGCTCTTTCTGCCCTTGTCGCCGTAATTGACCTGCGTCATGAAACGCGAATAATACTCCGCCATGTCGTCCGGAACGACCAGGTAATTGCAGAGCAGACAGGTGCGCTGCAAACCGCTCCCGAGCTTTTTGAACTGCGTTTCGGTCATGAATTCGTCGTAGTAGAAGCCCATCGGCAGCCAATGTTCGTTCTCGTAAATGTCAAACTTGTTCTGCGTGTTTACGTACGTCCAGCCCTTGTCGGTGGCGAACTGTTCCTTGACGAACACGCTCTTGCCGTCCTGCTCGCCCACGTAATCCCACGACGTGCTGTTTTCGTATTTTTCGATCTCGCTCTCGTCGTTCGGATCGACCGAAACGTTCTTTCTGCCGTTCGTTCCCTCACGGATCAGCGAGTACCTCGTCGAAGTGAACGCCCGCAGCCCGTACCACGACGAAAGCGTGCGCGAGCCGACCGAGCGGTAATACCCGAGCAGGTTGTAAAAGTCCATGATCGACGGCGGGATGACCGTGTGGAAGCATTCGATCGACGGATAATGCCAATACAGCCCGAGGTTGTCGATCGTGCTGATGCTGTCCGTGCGGTAAAAGTCGATGCGGTAGAAATTCTCCTCCGGATCGGGCAATTCCACCTCGCCGTTCAGACATTGATCCACCATAAAATCGCTCGCGTGCGAATGTTCCTTGCCGTTTTCGATGTGGATGCACGCATAGACCACGATGGTTACGCTCGTCGCGATCAGCAGCGCTTTGGTAAACACCTTCGTCCCGCGGTAATGCTTGATCAAAAACCACAGCAGCCACACGCCCGCGATCGCGATGCCGGTGTAAAGCCAGAATCGCAGCGGGAACGGCGCGCGCCCCAACTGATAGTCCACCGATTTCTCGGTCGAGGGATCGTCATACCAACGCAGCCCGAGCGGAATTGCGATCGCCAGAATGGCGGTCAAGCTCGCCGCGAGCGCGCCTTTCCAGCGCGACGACGGGTTGTCGAGCGCCAGAATCGTGCCGACGATCATCATCATGACCATCAGATAGAACCACCGCGCGTAATAGGACGAGTTCCCCAGGAAGAACATCGAGTTCAGCCCGGGAACGAACGAGCAAATGATCAAAAAGACGATCAGCGCCTTGAGCCAATTTCTTCTCTTGGTCGTGAACAGCGCGAACGTGCCGGTCATGCCGAACATCGGCAGCCAGCCCGAAATGGAAGCCCACCGCGCCGTGTGTCCGTAGAAGAAATTGACGCGCGCCGGAATGTCGGGCGGGAAGAAATACGATTCGAGGATCTGCCCGTACCGCTGCCAATACAGCCCGCCGTCCTTTTTCCAGTACAGCACCGCCTGCAAGGTCGCAAACGAACGGTTGACGCGGGAGTTCCCCAGCACGCCCAAAGCCGCCGGCCAGAACAGCACCATGCTCATCATCGCGCCCAGCACCGCTTCCAGAACGAGCGAGCCGAACCGCTTTAACGTAATGCGGAACGACCGGTCTGCGAAACGGAAGAAGAAATACAGAACGCAGAACACGACCTGCCCGGCGAACATGAAATAGTTGCACATCGCGTTGAGCGCCACGGCAACCGCGAAAATCCCCTTGCGATCGTTCTGCACGAGTTCTTCCATGCCGATCAGCAACAGCGGGAACAGCGCCACGACCTCGTGGTACTGATTGAAAAACGTGTTATAGACCTGGAAACCGCAGAACGCGTACAGCAGCGCGCCCAGCACGGCGTAATCCTTGTTCTTTACCCAGCGTTTGAGGTAGCAGTACGCCAGCATCGCGGCGGTAATGTATTTGAGGATATACACCGGCCCCATCAGATAGGGCGCCCACGACGACGGGAACAGGCACATAATCCAGAAGAACGGGCTTCCGATCATATAGTAAGAGTAGCTGCCCACAAAATTCGAGCCGAGGTCGGTGTACCAATCCCACCCGAAATTCCCCTGATGCACCGCGTCAACGCAATGCCGGTAAAACGCGAGCTGCTGCGCGTTGTAATCGCCGTAATAGAGAAAAACGCCGTGCCCCGTAACCACCCATTCGTAGATCACGAACGGCAGAGTGATCGCGACCGCGATGATCGCGGAATACAGGAACGTCTTCTTGTAGTACCTGTATTTCGATCCCTCCGGCGTTTCCAGCCGCCTTTCCTCATTCAAAGTCGTGTCCATGTGATAATCCTTTCTGTATGCAGAACGATAGGTCGCTCCCTCCGGTCGCGATAGGTCGCGCTTTTCAGCGCGGGAGGTCGCTCCCATACGCTTCGCGTATAGTCGCGATAGGTCGCGCATCTTCGATGCGCGGGAGGATTTTTGCTTACCGTAAGATTGCCATACCCCATACATCGCACCACGGCGCCCTTCCCAAGGGAGCTGTCGCCGCAGGCGACTGAGGGATGGCTTTCTGAAAGAACTGTTTATGAAAAGCATTGGCTTTGCAGGATGATAGAAACAGAACATCATCCCTCAGTCTCGCGCTTTGCGCTCGCCAGCTCCCTTGAAAAGGGCGCCGTGGTGCTGTGGATAGCG
>JAGHTH010000024.1 GCA_018065365.1 Candidatus Coliplasma caballi | reverse complement strand
ATCGAAATGTTCCGTAAGATCATGGACTACGCTGAGGCCGGCGATAACATCGGCTGCCTGCTCCGTGGTATCCAGAAGAAAGAGATCGAAAGAGGTCAGGTTCTCTGCAAGCCCGGTTCTGTCAACCCTCACACGAAGTTTGTCGGCCAGGTTTACGTCCTGACGGAAAAAGAAGGCGGCCGTCATAAGCCCTTCTTCTCCAACTATCGTCCTCAGTTCTATTTCCGCACCACCGACGTTACCGGCGTTATCACTCTGCCGGACGGCGTTGAAATGTGCAAACCCGGCGACAACGTTGCGATGAACGTCGAACTGATCACTCCTATCGCAATGGAAAAGAACCTTCGTTTCGCTATCCGTGAGGGTGGCCACACCGTCGGTGCCGGCGTCGTTATCGAGATTAAAGAGTAAATATTTCTCGGACTGCCGTCCTCGAAATGGCGAGAACTGACGTTCTCGCGAAACGAGGTTGGACAAAATGACGTCCTCGCAAACCGAGGCCGGATAAAATGACGTCCTCGCAAATTGAGGTCGGACAAAATGCCGTCCTCGCAAACCGAGGTTAGAGTTAAAGTTCCCGAAATATTCCGAATCTCGAAAATTTCATAACACACTTCGGGGAAGGGCGAAACTCCCAATCGGCAGTAAAGTCTGCGAGCCGCAAGGCAAGAACAGGTGGAATTCCTGTACCGACCGTAAAGTCGGGACGAAAGAAGTGAATTTGTGAAGCATTCAGAAGAACCCGTGGTGCCAAAACCGCGGGTTCTTTTGGCTTTTTTCACGTGAAAAAAGCCGCAGGCGTCGCATACGTCTGCAAACAACATCGAAAGAAGGCGACCGGAGAGGTCCTCCGGGAGTGTGAATATGCGTTTTTCATCCAAAAAGGCGGCAACGGTCGCGTTGCTGTCGGCGATCGCGACGCTCCTTATGTTTTTGGAGTTTCCGATCCCGTTTCTGATTCCGTCGTTCGTGCGGATGGATCTGTCCGAGCTGCCGGCGCTGTTGGCGTCGTTTGCGTACGGGCCGGTCGCGGGAGCGATCGTTTGTCTGATCAAAAACCTCATCAAACTGATAACGACGACGTCGGGCGGAGTGGGAGAACTCTGCAATTTCCTGCTCGGCTGCTGTTTCGTCGTGCCGGCGGGCTGGATTTACCGCGTAAAGCGTACCAAAAAGTCGGCGGTGCTCGGGAGTGCGATCGGCGTGGTTTCCATGGCGGCGCTCAGTTTCCCGCTCAATTTATACGTTTCCTATCCGATGTACATGAGATTGCAGCCGTTGGAGGCCATTCTCGCGATGTACCAAAAGATCCTGCCGTTCGCGGACACGCTGCCGGAATGTCTGTTGATATTCAACCTGCCGTTTACGCTGCTCAAAGGCGCGATCGACACGGTGCTGGTGTTTGCGATCTACCCGGTGATCCGTCGGTATCTGGATTAAAAAGCGTTCCGTGCGGCTGCCGGTTGGAGAAAGCGCGGGGCGTTTTGTCTATTTTGTCAAAAACACGTGCCGCTTTTTCGACTTTTTTCTATCATAAGTTTTGCAAAAAGGGTTGACAAGAGTCGAAGCGGTATGTTAAAATAAAGTATCATTTTTTCTACGAAGTTCTTTCGCAATCATACACAAAGTGAGGAGAAATATTCGATGGAAAATCAGAAAAAACAACAATTGTATTACGATATTACGGTCGCGGGATGCAAAAGAAGTCTGCCCATATGCCCGCTCAATGAGAATCTGTCCATTGCGGGTTTTGTTATTTTCGGGGACGTGGAGCTGACCGAGAAAGCCGCCGCCGCGCTGTTAAAGAAGGCGCCGGAGTACGACTATCTGCTGACCGCGGAAGCAAAGGGCATTCCTTTGATCCACGAAATGGCGAGACAGCACGGGGACAAGCGCCACATCATCGCGCGCAAAGCGACCAAACTGTATATGACTGACATTTACTCCATTGAAGTCCGCTCGATCACGACCAACCGTTTGCAGCATCTGTATCTGGACGGCGGAGACGCGGCGCTGATCAAAGGCAGCCGCATTCTGATCGTTGACGACGTGATCTCGACCGGAGAATCACTGAGCGCTCTCGAGGAGTTGGTACGCCAGATCGGCGGCAACGTCGTCGGCAGAATGGCGATCCTGGCGGAAGGCGACGCGATCGACCGCAAGGACATCATTTACCTCGAAAAATTGCCGCTCTTTACTCCCGACGGAAAACCGATCGACTGACGAAGGGAGAAAAGAAGAATGAAATTGTTGGAAGAACGGATCTTAAAAGACGGAAGGATCGGTGCGGGCAACGTACTCAAGGTTGACCGATTCCTGAATCACCAGATCGACGCGCCCTTCTTATATCAACTCGCGGAGGAGTTCTACCGGCTCTACAAAGACGAAGGGATCAACAAGATCCTGACGATCGAAGCGAGCGGGATCGGGATCGCGGCGCTGACGGCGCTCAAGTTCGGCTGCCCGTTGGTTTTTGCGAAAAAGACGGTTACCAACAATATTTTCGCGGACGTCTATACCTCGCAGGTATATTCCTATACCCACGAAAGAACATACAACATCGTAGTTTCCAAGGAGTTTCTGAACGAAGGCGATCGCATTCTCGTGATCGACGACTTCCTTGCGAAAGGGAGCGCGCTGCGCGCCCTGTTGGAATTGATCAAAAAGTCCGGTGCGGAATGCGTCGGCGCGGGCATCGCCATTGAAAAGGCGTTCCAGCCCGGCGGAAAAGAATTGCGCGAAGAAGGTCTCCGGATCGAATCGCTCGCGCGGATCAGTTCCATGAGTGAAGAGGAAGGCATTGCGTTCTGCTGAAACGCCTTGCTTTCTTTTCCCCCGAAAAAACGTAAAAAAGAAAAAAAGAAAATAAACAAAACAGAAAGAGGAACAAAAATGAAAAAAATTCTCTCTCTCCTCCTCGCGCTCGTCATGGTGTTCGCGGTCGTTCTGACCTTTGCATCCTGCGGCGAGTCCGAAACTTCCGACGATGCAGAACTCCCGACCTGGTACGGCTGGGAAGGCACCAAAGAAGTCGCTAAACAGGGTTCTGTCAACACCACCGCAAGCGAAGTTTCGCTCACGGGCGACGTTTCCGCCGTTAAGATCGGTCTGATCATGATCGGCGACGAAACCGAAGGTTACACCAAAGCACACATGGACGGCATCAAGACCGCTGCGAAGAACCTGGGCATCGCAGACGAGCAGCTCGTGTGGAAGCTCGTCGTTCCGGAGTCCGACGCAGTCGTTACCGCGGGCAAACAGCTGATCGCGGACGGATGCACCTACATCTTCTCCAACTCCTACGGCCATCAGGCATACATGCAGACGCTCGCTGAAGAATATCCGAACGTTCATTTCGTTGCGGCAACCGGCGATACCGCTGCCGGTCTCGGCTACAAGAACTTCTCCAACTGCTTCACCGGCGTGTATCAGTGCCGCTACGTATCCGGCGTTGTCGCAGGTCTGAAACTGAAAGAACTGATCGACGGCGGCAAACTGACCGACGCCAACAAAGACGGCGACAACTACAAGATCGGTTACGTCGGCGCGTTCAACTACGCGGAAGTCGTTTCCGGTTACACCGCGTTCTACCTCGGTCTGAAGTCCATCGTTCCGAACGTCGTTATGGACGTGCAGTACACTTCTTCCTGGTTCGATTTCGACAAGGAAAAGGCAGCGGCTCAGCTTCTGATCGACCGCGGATGCTGCATCATTTCTCAGCACGCTGACTCCGCAGGCGCTCCTACCGCAGTGCAGGAAGCTCTTACGAACGGCAAGACCGTTTACTCCGTCGGTTACAACGTGTCCATGCTGGACGCTTGCCCGGACGGCGCTCTGACCTCCGCTACGAACAACTGGTTCGTTTACTACCAGTACGCTCTGGCTTGCGCGATCAACGGCAGCGACATCGCTACCAACTGGGCAGCCGGCTACGAGAAGGAAGCCGTTACCACCACCGAACTCGGCAAAGCTTGCGCAGCAGGCACCGCTGAAAAGGTCGCTGAAGTCGTCGCAGACATCAAGTCCGGCAAGATCAAGGTGTTCGACACCTCCAAGTTCACCGTTGGCGGCAAGAACGTAACCTGGTGCTACGCTACCGATACCAACGCTGACTGGACCAACGACGCGAACAACGTCATTTCCGACGGTCAGTTCCTGGAATCCTACGTGCAGGCAGCGCCCGCGTTCGCGCTCCGCATCGACGGTATTACCGAACTCAACTGATCCACGTTTTAACGGAAAAGAAGGGAAGTTGCTCCCCATCGAGCAACTTCCCGTGTCTTTTTTGAACACGTTTGATTTTACTTTTTTCTCTATCATTCCATTCATTGAACGGAGGGCTGTCCCTTGGCTGAACAAAACACCCAAATCACCGCGATCCGCATTCAGAACGTTACGAAATCGTTCGGGACCAAAGTCGTCGCAAACAAAGACGTTACGATGGACATTTACAGAGGTGAGATCCTTTCGCTGCTCGGCGAAAACGGCAGCGGCAAGACGACGCTGATGAATATGCTTGCGGGGATCTATTTCCCGGACAGCGGTGAGATCTTTGTGAACGGGAAGCCCGTTTCCATTCGCTCGCCCTACGACGCGCACGCGCTGGGTATCGGCATGATCCACCAGCATTTTAAGCTGGTTGACGTGTTTACCGCGGCGGAAAACGTCGTGCTGGGGCTGAAGGAAGAAGGAAAGTTCAACCTTGCGGCAGCGGGAAAACGCATCAAGGAGATCTGCGACGCGTACGGGTTTGACATTCATCCCGAGCAGAAGGTCTATGACATGACCGTTTCGCAGAAGCAGACGTTGGAGATCGTCAAGGCGCTGTACCGCGGGGCAGAGATCCTCATTCTCGACGAGCCGACCGCCGTTCTGACTCCGCAGGAAGCGGACAAGCTGTTCTCCGTGCTTCGTAACATGAAGGCGGCGGGCAAAACGGTCATCATCATCACGCACAAGCTGCAGGAAGTGCTTGCGATCTCCGACCGCGTCGCCATTCTGCGCAAGGGCGAGTTCGTCGGCGCCGTTCCGACTTCCGAGGCGACCGAACTTTCGCTGACCGAGATGATGGTAGGCAAAAAAGTGGAATTAAACATCGAACGTCCCGATCCCGTGGATCCCACGCTGCGTTTGCAGGTCAGAAACCTGTCCTGCCACAACCACGAGGGGCTGCCGGTATTGCAGAACGTCAATTTTGACATCTACGGCGGCGAGATCTTCGGTATCGCGGGCATTTCCGGCTGCGGACAGAAAGAACTGCTCGAGGCGATCGCCGGTTTGCAGCGCGTCGATGAAAACAGCGAGATCATTTACGACGCGCCCGACGGAAAGCGCGAGTCGCTGATCGGAAAATCGCCCAAAAAGATCAAGGAAATGGGCGTTTCGCTGTCGTTCGTTCCCGAAGACCGACTCGGCATGGGGTTGGTCGGCTCGATGGGCATGGTCGGGAATATGCTGCTAAAAGATTATCGGCGCGGACACACGCCGCTGACCGAAACCAAGCCGTCCAAAGAACTTGCGGAGGAAGTCCGTGAGGAGTTGGAGGTCGTTACGCCGAGTTTGAACACGCCCGTTCGCCGTCTTTCCGGCGGTAACGTGCAGAAGGTGCTGGTCGGCCGTGAAATTGCCGCGGCGCCTGCCGTTCTGCTGACGGCTTACGCGGTGCGTGGTCTGGACATCAACACGTCTTATACGATTTACCACCTGCTCAACGAGCAGAAGAAAAAAGGCGTCGCCGTGGTGTACGTCGGCGAGGATCTGGACGTTCTGCTTGCGCTGTCCGATAAGATTCTCGTTCTGTGCGGCGGAAAAGTGAGCGGTCTTGTGGACGCGCGCACGACCACCAAAGAGGAGATCGGGTATCTGATGACGAATCTGCCCGAAGAAGTGCATACGGACGCGAAACCCGAAGAAGCGGCAAAGGAGGACGGACAGCAATGAGCAAAACCAAAGAAGTCAAAGCAAAAGAGCCGTTGTTCCACATCGTCGCGCGCGACGTGATGCACCCCGGCGCATCGTTCGGGATCCGCGTTGCCGCGTTCGTCGTGGCGCTGCTTCTGAGCGCGCTGTTCGTGTGGGTTACGGTCAAGGTCGATCTGATCACGTTTTTGAAAACGATGTTCCGCGGCGCGTTCGGTATGGACAAGGTATTCGAGGCGGAAGGGTTTGAAAACGCGTGGACCGCGCTGCTGAGCAGCTATATGTGGGCAACGCTGAAAGCCGCCGCGAAGCTGCTGATCATCGCCGTCGCGCTCGGGCCCGCGTTCAAAATGCGGTTCTGGAACGTCGGTGCGGAAGGACAGGTCATCATCGGCGCGATGGCTGCCGCGTTCGTGATGTATCACTACTCCACGATGCCCGGCCCGCTGCTTTTGCTGGTCATGCTGGTCGTGAGTATTCTCGCGGGCGGTATCTGGGGATTGATCCCGGCGTTCTTCAAAACCAAGCTGAACACCAACGAGACGCTGTTCACGTTGATGATGAACTACATCGCGATGAAGATCGCGGACTATTTCTACAACCTGTGGAGAGGCGCGAAATCGGCGCTCGGCATGATCAACCAGACTTCCCGCGCCGGCTGGCTCCGCTCGCTCTGGTCGGGAAAAGACGCGGCGTGGTTCCGCAACGAAGACCTGTGGTTTATGATCATCGTGCTGGTGTTTACCGTGCTGATGTTCTTCTATCTGAAATCGACCAAGCAGGGCTATGAGATCGCCGTCGTCGGCGAGTCGCACAACACCGCGCGCTACGCCGGTATCAGCGTAACGAAGGTCATGCTTCGCACCATGGCGATTTCCGGCGCGATCTGCGGTATCTGCGGTTTCCTGCTCGTTTCCTCGCAGAGCCACACGATCAACTCCGCGATGGCAGGCGGATTCGGCTTCACCGCGATCATCGTCGCGTGGCTGTCGAAGTTCAATTCCTTTACGATGATCGGTACCTCGGTGCTGATCGTTGCGCTGCAGAACGGCTCGATGCTGATGGCAAACACGTACAGCGATCGCGGCTTCTCTCCCAGCGCCGCCGACGTCATCGTGGCGATCATGCTGCTGATGGTCATCGGCTGTGAATTCTTTATCAAATACCGCGTGATGTTCAAGCATTCGGCAAAGGAGGCAAAAGCATGATTATCTGGATCCAGAAAGCCATCAGTTTTGCGGCGTTTATCATGCTCGCGGCGCTCGGCGAACTGCTTTCCGAGCGTTCCGGATCGCTGAACCTCGGTACGCCCGGCACGCTTTGCGTCGGCGCTTCCGTCGGGTTTATCACGGCGTTCAACTATTGCAAGTCGGTCGAAACTCCGAATATGTTTGAGCTGCTGGTACTCATTCTGCTTTCGTCGTTCGCGGCGGGCGCGATCATGGGAATCATTTTCGCGTTCTTTACCGTTTCGCTGCGCATCAATCAGAACGTGGTCGGCTTGGTCATGACCATTCTCGGCACGGGCTTGGCGGAATTCCTGTCGGTCTATTTCATCGAGTCCACGACCGGCAACGTGCGCTGCGATCCCGCGTACTATCTGTTCACGGCGAAGATCCCGTTCTTGTCCGACAAGCTCGGCATCGTTTCGGACCTGCTGTTCAACTACGGCTTCATGTTCTACGTAACGATCGTGCTTGCGGTGGTGATGATGCTGTTCTTAAACCGCACGCGCGCAGGGTTGAACCTGCGTTCCGTGGGCGAAAACCCCGGTACCGCGGACGCGGCGGGCATCAGCGTTTCGAAGTATCGCTATCTCGCTGCCGGGATCGGCTCGGGCATTTCCGGGCTGGCGGGCATTTACTGCGTGCTGGAGTTCAAGAGCGGCGCGTGGGCAACCTCGGACATTATTACGATCGAGGCGTTCGGTTGGCTTGCCGTGGCGCTGGTCATCTTTGCGATGTGGAAGCCGTTGAACTTGCTGTGGGGCTCGTTCGTGTTCGGCATTTGTTACTGGGCGTATCTGTACCTGCCCAACCTGTTGGGTGTGAAGATGTCCGACGATTTGACGCGTATGCTGCCGTACATCATCACGATCGTGGTGTTGATCGTGGTAAGTTTGAGAAAGAAAAAAGAAAACCTCGGGCCGGAAGCATTGGGACTTTCTTATTTCCGTGAAGAAAGATGATCGACCTCGTCAGAGTGCGCAGACCGAATGAGATCGACCTCGTCAGAGTGCGCAGACCGCAAACCGAAAAATTTTTTAGAAAATGATATTATGAAAGCGTAGGCGAAAAACCTACGCTTTCTTCTTTTTTATCGCTAAAGCGGTTTGCTTTGAACGATTTTCCCCTCTCGCAGTATATCAATACAGCTTCGGGAGAAAATCGTCCAATCTGCATCCCTCTGACGAGGTCTCCGGTCGGTTGCAGACTGAGGTTGGTGCCAAAAGATACACCGACCTTGTCAGAGTGCGCAGAGCGCGGCTTCGGGGGGAGGATCGTCCAATCTGCCAAGGGTGTGCAGAACAATCGGGAAAAGCGCGAACTTGTGAGCGGCTTTCCGAGCGCCGCCGTTGAGGTTTCATTTGGCAGAAGCATAAAAGCGGCGCATTCTGACGAGGTCTCCGGCTGGTTGCAGACCAAGGTCTCCGGCTGGTTGCAGACCGAGGTCTCCGGCCGGTTGTCAGCCGAGGATGGTGCCAAAAATAAAGTTTCCCCTGCATAATCACATAGAATCAAACAATTTCCTCTTTGCGAGGGATCGAGGGGGCGGCGCCGGGGCGGGAGACGGTGAGGGCGGCTGCGGCGGTGGCGCGTTCCATGCAGGCGCGCGGCGAGTCGCCGGAAAGGAGAGAAGCGAGGAAATAGCCGGTAAAGGTATCGCCGGCGGCGGTGGTGTCGGCGGTGGGAACGCGGCGGGCGGGGACGTGGAAGCGCTCGCGTTCGTCGGCGTAGAGGGCGCCGTGTTCGCCGAGTGTCAGCACGACGCGGGCGTGTGGGTAGCGGGAAAGGAGCGTCGAGGCGATTTTTTCGGGCTCGGTCTCGCCGGAAAGCGCCGCGCCCTCGATTTCGTTGACGAAAAAGAGGTCCACGAGGGAAAGCGGCAGCGAAAGGATCGAGTCGTCAAACGGCGAGGGATTCAGCGCAACGGAAAGGCCGCGCTTTTTGGCTTCCGTGATGATGAACGCGGGGTTTGCGGTTTCGTTTTGCGTGAGGAGCCAATCGCCTGCGGAGAAGCGATCGAGCGCTTTTTCGATCTGCTCGGCGTTGAAATCGGCGTTTGCGCCCGCGAGCAAAAGGATCGAGTTCTGACCGTTTCGGTCAACCTGAATGATCGCGCGGCCGGTCGCGCCGTCGGTGGTGCGGATCGCCGAAACGTCCGCGCCGTTATCGCGAAGCAAGTCCGCGAGGAATTTCCCGTCCGTGCCGATCGCGCCGAGGTGGGTTACGTCCGCGCCCGCGCGGGCAAGCGCGACGGACTGGTTGAGCCCTTTCCCGCCGGGGAAGCAGTTGCGCTCCGCGACGGAAAGCGTTTCGCCCGGTCGCACAAAGTGCGGGACGGTCAGCAATTCGTCGATATTGAGTGAGCCGTAGTTCAGAATACGCATGGGAAACCTCCGTGGAAAGTGAAGATTTTTTGTGGGGAAACCTTTTTTCTCTAAAGAAAAAAGGTTTCCCCACACCCTTTTCAAAAAAGAGCTTATGAAAAAAATAAATTGGTTTTTTGAAAAAAAGGGGGCGGGGGAGAAAAAATTTTTACCGAAAAAATTTTGTCTCTCCCGCATAATAGAACGATTCGTTTCAACCGTGGAGTTTCTTCCAGACGGCGAGGGTGCGGGAGGCGCAGGCGGAAACGGCGATCGGGTGGAAATCGGGGATGCCGGAATAGAGGGGGTCGTGGAGCGGGGCGATCCACTTTTCCTGGAGTGCGCGGGCGCCGAGGATCATGCCCATGATCGAGCCGACGGTGGCGCCGTTGCAGTCGGTGTCCCAACCGCACGCGACCGCGGTCGTGATCGCTTTT
>JAGHTH010000119.1 GCA_018065365.1 Candidatus Coliplasma caballi | reverse complement strand
TCACTTCCGAGGACGATCCGTCCATGTTTGAGGGCGTTGACCTGATCTGCTATACGGCAGCGGTCGGTCCGGAGCATCCGCAGATGGTACTTGCCAAAAACAGCGGTGCCGAAATGGTCTCGCGCGCGGAACTGCTCGGCTGCATCGCCGCGTCGTATGAGAATTCGATCGCCGTCGCGGGTACGCACGGGAAATCGACGACTTCCGGAATGCTCTCTCATCTGTTCCTGCAAAGCAAAACCGCGGATCCGACCGTGATCGTCGGCGCGAATATTCCCGAGATCCATTCCGCATACAGAATCGGGACGGATCGGAATTTTATCTTCGAGGCCTGCGAGTACAAGGACAGTTTTCTGTCGTTCTATCCCCGCGTCGCCGTTGTTCTGAACGTTCGTCTTGACCACACGGATTATTTTCACTCCATGGAACAGATGATCGGCTCGTTCCGGCAATTCCTCTCCAATTCGGGAAAAGACGGCTTCGGTGTGGTCAATCTCGATTGTGAGAATTGCAGGATCGCTTCCAAAGGTTACGAGGGAACGCTCGTTACGTTCAGCGCCGAGGGAAACCCCGACGCAGATTATGTTGCCCGGAATATCGATCTTTCAAACGGATTCGGGAAATTCGACGTTTACGAAAAGGGAGAATTTCTGCTGCACGCGGAGCTTTCCGTACCGGGCATCCACAACGTTTCAAACGCGCTTGCCGCCGTTGCGGCATCACGGATCAGCGGCATGAAGCCGGAGGAAATTTCCGAAGGATTACATACCTATCGCGGCGTCAGCAGACGGTTTGAATACCTCGGGAGTTACGGCGGGGCGAGATTTTTCGACGATTACGCGCATCATCCCGACGAGATCGCGGCGACTCTGAAAGCCGCAAAAGCGCTGACCGAAAACCGTGTAATCTGCGTCTTCCAGCCGCACAACTATTCCCGCTTGCACGATCTGTTCGACGATTTCCGAACTTCTTTCGGCGATGCCGATGAACTGATTTTCACGAAGCTTTACGCTGCCAGAGAAAAAGCGGGCGAGGAAGTTTCTTCCGCATTGCTTGCCGAGCAGCTCGGCGCCGTTTACATTGAAAATATGGACGATATCCTTCCCTATCTTTATCAGAAAGTGCTTCCGGGCGACACGATTCTGATTATGGGCGCCGGAGATATCGAAAAAGTAGCAGAAAATTTCAAAAAAAGTGCAGAAAACTCTTGACAAACTCAAAAAAATAAGGTATATTAAATTGTTCGAAAATTTTGATAAGTAATTTGGAGGTGCATAGATATGCCAAAGTGCAGCATTTGTGGAAAGGGTATTTCTTTTGGACATAACGTTTCTCACTCCAACAGAAAGACCGGAAGAACCTGGAAGGCAAACATCAGAAAAGTAAACGCGGTCGTTGACGGCTCCAAGCAGAAGATCGCGGTTTGCTCCCGTTGCCTGAGAGACGGCAAGGTAACCAGAGCCGTATAAGGCAGGTACCCGAAAACCGAAAAAACGGATCGTGGTTTCACGGTCCGATTTTTTTATGTTCCGAACGTCAACGGATTCCCTGTTTCCGTTCGAGGTATTCGCTTTTCAGCATGGCAAAATGATGCACGGTGCGGTATTCGCCTTTGACGAAAAACGCGTTTTGCTCCGTTCCCTCTTTCCGAAACCCGTGCCGGATCGCAAACGCGACAGAATGATCGTTTCCGTCCAGAATGCGAAGAACGGCGCGGTGCGCTTCCAGACGGTCGAACGCCGCGGCAAGAAGCGCTTCAAACGCCTCGTCCATATATCCTTTTCCCCAATAGTCCGAGGAAAGAACGTATCCGAGTTCGCAGCATTCATGGTTCAGATCCACGGAAGTAAAGCCGCAGTTCCCGATGACCTTCCCGGAGCCCTGCAGAGCGATCGCAAAGTCGGAATTCTGACCTTTGCGGTAACGTTTCATCATAAAGTCGAGATAGCCCTGCGTCTCTTTGAGATTCAGGTGCGGCGTCCACATGAGAAAGCGCGGGACTTCCTCTTTGCTGCAATACTCGTTGACGTCATAAAGATCGTCGGAACGGAACCGGCGAAGCACCAACCGTTCGGTATAAAGCGTCGGCAGATCGGAGAATAATCTGCGATAAAGAAGATCGTTCATTCTGATTCCTTTTTTGCTTCCTTGAATTTATACCTAATATATCACAAATTATTCCAAAAAGCAATTATGCAAATTCAATAGTTTTTGCAGTAAGATATTGACAAATCGATACCTTGACAAACCTAATTATATATAGTATAATATATCCAACCATGTAAATGTGGGATACTGTATTTGTTTCCCTTAGGAGGTTTGATTATGCGCAAACGTTTCGCTTGTCTCTTGCTGGTGCTTTTGATGGCGCTCCCGATCGTGTTGGGCTCCTGCTCTCACGAAACGGAACTCATCGATCAACCGGCACCTGTTTACACTCTGTATTGTATTACAGGGGAAAACACCACTCCGGATGCAATCACGCTGATCGAGTACGAATTGAACCGTACCCTGTTTTACCGTATCGGTTCGATCGTCAAGCTCGAATTCGTTACTGCTGACGAATATCACGACGTGATCCAAGCCAAAGTCGAAGAAGTCAAAGCATACACGACGGAACTTGACGAAAGCGGAAAGAAGCAGTCTCTTGTCAGCAACGCGAAAATGTCTGACTCCGCGACCGCCAACGGTTACACCGCTATGTCCGGCGAAGCGATCCTGCAGGATCTTCAGGACGGCATCGAAATCGAATTGGATTGCCCCCGCCTTGATATGTTCCTCGTTACCGACTACGCTTCCTATCTGGAAATGGCGGAGAACGGCGATCTGACCGCTCTGGATACCGTGATGAGCAACGAAGCAAAGGCGATCAAGAGCTACGTCCATTCGTCTTTCTTCAACGCAGCCAAAGTCGGCAACAAGACTTACGGCGTTCCTTGCAACAGCATCATCGGCGAATACACCTATATAGTATTTGATGAAGAAATCCTCCAGGGAATCATGGAAATCGACTCCGGTATCAAGCAGGAAACTCTGTTTGATCTGGAAGACCTGACCGAATACCTCGCTCTCGTGAAAGAGAATTATCCCGAGGTCGTTCCGCTTGCCAACACCGTAACGCCTCCGAAGTTCTCCTTCATGTTCGAGGACGGTTTCCCGTCTTACGTCAATGAGGGCGGATACGTCAGATCCACTTACGAAGACGAAGAAATCAATTCGTATTTTACCATGCTCGCGCGCTATCAGTCTCTGGGCTACTTTGAGAACGCGGATGGCAAGAATGAGGAGAACTCCCCCTTTGCCGTCAAGTTCTTCAAAGGGACCGAAGAAGACATCAAGGTTTATGCCGAGCAGAATCATTGCGCATACAACAAATACTCCAACCCGATCGCGACCAGCGAAAACAGTATCGACTGCATTTTCTGCGTTTCCGCGCTTTGCCCGTCCAGCTGGGTTACGGACGTTATGGAAATCCTGACCGAGCTGTACACCGATAAAGATCTGCAGAACATCCTTCTCTACGGAAAAGAGAACGTTACCTACCGTCTGGAAGACGATCAGGTCATTCACATTACCGGCGAAGAAGACGGCAAGATCTACCGTTACGAAATGAACCCCGCGCACACCGGTAACTGCTTCATCGCGTACACCGACAAGGACGCCGGAGATTCCAAGGACAAATGGGAAGCGGCGCGCGAACAGAATAAGGAAGCGGAAGAATCCAAAACGATCGGCTTTACCTACGTTCCCAGACAGTTTGAGTTCGGCACGATCATTGAGGACGAAGTGGAAGTTGCCCGCATCGTTGAGGAGCCGCTCTACGACGAGATCCTGTGGAATATCGCGCAGAAGTATTATGAGAAGCTTGTCGCAGGCGAAGCGATCGAATTTGATTACCAGGCAGAATACGAAGCTGCCGAAGAAATCGCGCTTCAGGAGATCCGCGAGAATCTGGAAA
>JAGHTH010000140.1 GCA_018065365.1 Candidatus Coliplasma caballi | reverse complement strand
GCCTTGATTTATTATCAAAAATCTGTTATAATATTGCCAACAAATCTGAATTTATAGGGATAACAGAATGAAGAGAGAGCTTGGAATAGCAAGATGTGGTCTTGCATGCTGTCTATGTACTGAAAATGAGCATTGCAGCGGATGCAATTCTGGAGAATGTCCAGATAAAGAGTGGTGCGAAAATAGGAGATGCTCTATCGAAATGAACTATGGGCATTGCTACGAATGTGAATCAGATTGCAGAAATGGATTGTTGCAAAAAATCAAGCCATACGGGTTTACATTGTTTGCTAAAAGATACGGAGAGGATAGACTTCTTGATTGCCTTGAAAAAAATGAAAAGAAGGGCATTGTCTATCACCGCGTGGGAATTAATGGCGACTATGATGACTTTAATGATGTTGAGAAACTGATTCATTTTATCAAGACAGGAGAACGATAAATCCCTGTTTGTCGGGCAAATTAAAAACGACTTTTGTGAGTTTTTAGCTTAAATATACGACGTTTGGTCGTTCTTATACAAAATAAAACCATCCGAACCGGATGGTTTTATTTTTATCCAAGCCGCAGGCTTGGCATATCATCACACCGCAGGCGGTATATCATCACGCCGTAAGCGTGTATTCGTATCTCTATCCTGCGGCTTGATGAGATACAATTCCTTATGGAATTGATGATATGCAACGCTGCGCGTTGATTTGAGTGGAAACGCACAAAACAGGATAACCGGTCGTTTTGCTTTTTGAGATCACTTTGCTTTCCATCCCGGAAAAAATAGAATTCCCCTTGATTTTTCCAAACAATTCGTGTACAATGTTTTTGTGGCTTTGTTCCCGTTATTACGCTCGGATCGGAGGAAACAATCATGAAATCAAAGAGAATACGCGGAATGTGCGCGCTGATTATTCTGATTTTCGTTATGAATACGGTGTTTTTCTCTTGCAAAGGAACGGACGGGGGAAACGAGTCTGCCTCCGCGGTTTCCGAAACGGAGGAAAGCGATGGCGCGCAGCATTCGGAGCCCGGGGCGGAAAGCGAAGCCGTTTCCGAAAGCGAGCGTTCCAAAAGTGAGCGTTCCGAAAGCGAGAGCGAGCCGGAAACGAGTGGGGAAAGTTCCGAAGCGGAAAACTCGGAAGCGGAAGTTTCCGACGAGCCGGAGCCGAGCGAAAGCAGCGAAGAACAAAAGCCCGACGAAAAGGACGAGCCGACCGAGCCGGTCAAATACAAAAAAGAGTTCCCGGAACAGATGCCGGTGCTGACGATCGAAACGAAAAACAGGCAAGAGGTCGTCAGCCGCGAGGACTACGTTTCCTGTGTCATTTCTTCCTCGGACTGCGCGGAAGATTACCGGTTTAAGTCCTCCGCCGGAATCCGTGTGCGCGGCAACGCGTCTTCCAACTACGGAAATGCGGATTGGATCCGACAAAACAAGGTACATTACCGCATCAAATTCGAGTCCAAGCAGAATCTGTTCGGGCTGAACGACGGCGCAAAATGCAAGAGCTGGGTGCTTTTGCGAGGAGACGGCAACTACGCCAAAGAGGAGATCCCGTTCTTCCTGTTCCGCAGACTGTCGGGCGGAAAATATTATTCGAGCGACTACACGTTCGTCCGCGTGATTCTGAACGGGGACGACCTCGGCGCGTACGTTCTTTGCGAACAGAACCAGATCAACAAGCACCGCATCAACATCGACGAGCAGAGAGACGGCGAAACGTATCTGAACACCGGCTATCTGATGGAACTTGAAAACTATCCCGCCGGCGAGCCGTACCTTTTCCGGATCCACTACGGCGGCTGGGCGCTGACCGATCCTTACGGTTACACGAGAACGCCGAGAGTCGCCAACGTTTCGGTCAAAAACGACACGCTGACGAACGAGCAGCTGAAATACATTTCCGACCGGATCAACAATATTTACGCGCTGTGCTACCGTGCGATCGCAAAAGGGGAATATTGCCGGATCGGCGAAGACGGAACGCTCGTGAAAGACGATTCGATCCGTTCCGCGAGGGAGTGCATTGAAAATTACGTGGCGCTGGACAGTTTCGTCTGGTCCTATATTCTGGAAGAATTCGCCATTGAGTTGGACGTCGGCGTGGGAAGCTTTTTCTTCTACATCGATCTGTCAGCAAAAGATCCGAAGCTGACGTTCTGCGCCCCGTGGGATTATTCCTGGGCGTTCCACAACGACTACGGTTTCAAATACGATATGCTGGGCGTCGGCGCGTGGCAGACGCAGCAGTTCATTGATTACGCGGGCGACCGCTCAAACCCCTGGTTCGTGCTGTTCTATTCGGCGGATTGGTTCCGTGAAGAAGTGTGTAAGGAATGGAAACGCGTCCGCGGCGAGCATGCCTTTGAGGATCTGTTTGCGGAAATGCGGCAGATCTCCGAACTGTACCGCGACGATTTCGCGTACACCCGCACCCGTTGGAACGAGCCGGAGCAGCAAGCCGCGAGCGAGCAGCTGATCCATTGGATGACGAAACGCATCGGTTTTCTGGACGAACTCTGGATCGAAGGAAACGGGCTGCCCGAACTGCCGGAAAAGCGGGAGAACATTGCCGGGCAGGCGACCTATGAAGTGCACGATTTCTTCCGATTCGGGAACGGGTACGCGTACAGCGAAACGGGCGACATCGTTTACGGCGACGACGGGAACGACCTGACCGACGGAAAGCGTGCGACGATGAACTTCCACGATGCCGGTTGGGTGGGGATCAACGCCGCGCATCCGAACGCGGAAGCGCACGGGCAGTATTTGCTGTTTGCGTTTGACAGTCCCCGCGCGATCGGGGAGATCTACCTTTCCGTCAGCAATCTCTGCGACGCCGGGATCAGCGCGCCGGAAGCGTTTGAGGTGCTTTGGTCGCAGGACGGAAAGACGTGGAGTGAGACCGGGATCACGGGAGGATATACCGATGAATTGGAACCGGGGCTTTCCGCGGAATACGGGATCACGGTTAACCGGGCGGCGAAGTATTGGAAGATCGTCGTTCATTTCGGAGAGGGCAGTTGGTGTTTTCTGGACGAGGTGGAATTCGTTCCGCAGAAAGCCGCTTCCTCCAAATAAAAGACCTCGGTACGTATTTTGCCGCGTTGATCGAAGAACATAAGCGGATGCTTCAAACCTCCGCTTTTTGCGTTCTTTGAAATATTTTTTTGAGAAAACCTGTCATATTTCCCCTCTGTTTTCCGTTTTCTTGGGATGAGGAGACCAAAATCACCGCGAAAGGAGAAATCGCTTTGGAAGACGTTCGCATCGTGGAATTGTTCTTCGCGCGCGACGAGAGCGCCATCGAACAGGCAAAAATCAAATACGGGCGCTATTGCCGCAGCATCGCGCGGAACATTCTCGGCGACGAGCGCGACGCGGAAGAAGCGGAGAACGACACGTTCCTGCAGGCGTGGAACGCGATTCCGCCCGCGAAGCCGGATCCCTTGCGCGCGTATCTGGCGGCGTTATGCCGGAACATCGCGCTGGACAAATGGGACGCTTTGCGCGCGAAAAAGCGCGGCGGCGGGCAAACCGAGCAGGCGTTGGACGAGCTTTCGGACATCGTTTCGGGCTCGGAGAGCGGCGAAGGGTTTGCGGACGCGCTGGCGTTGAAGGACGCGATGAACGACTTTTTGCGCGAACTGCCGGAGCAAACGCGAAAGATCTTTTTGCAACGGTATTGGTTTCTTCGGTCGCTGCGGGAGATCGCGGACGAGTTCGGTATGAAAGAGAACACCGTCGCCGTAACGCTCGCACGCACCCGGGAAAAATTGAAAAAGCACTTGGAGAAAGAGGGCATTCAGGTATGAAAAAACAGGAATTTTTGAGATCTTTGGGAAACGTGGATCCGGATCTGGTCGTGCGCGCGTCGCCGGCAGCCAAAAAGCCCCAAACCCATTTGATTAGCAGAGTCGGGCGGATCGCGGCGTTGGTTGTGCGCGGCGCCGGGATGG
>JAGHTH010000172.1 GCA_018065365.1 Candidatus Coliplasma caballi | reverse complement strand
ATCTTGGCTACCGCATCCTTGGCAATGACGAGTTTATCATATTTCAGGATGTCGTAAACGTTAATAGCGTTCACAGGAGAGGTCTTGGTTCCGGGAACGTTTGCCAGCGACTTGACGGTCATCTGGTTCGCTTCGGGAAGAACGATCAGCGCTTTGCCTTCCGCACCGACTGCGGAGAGGAACTTCACCATGGTCTTCGTCTTGTATTCGGAAGCCGCGATATTGTCAACGACAATCAGTTCGCCTTCGGAAACTTTTGCGGAGAGCGCGGAGAAGAGAGCGATTCTCTTGACCTTCTTGTTGATGCTGACGCGATAGGAACGGGGCTTCGGCGCAAACGCGATACCGCCGTGCGTCCACTGGACTGCTCTGGTGGAACCCTGTCTTGCGTGTCCCGTGCCCTTCTGTTTCCACGGTTTCTTGCCGCCGCCGGAAACTTCGCTTCTGGTCAATGCGGACTGCGTACCCTGGCGCTGATTGAGCAGGTATGCTCTCACAACCGCGTGAACAGCCGTCTCATTGATCTCTGCAGCGAAAACCTTTTCGGAAAGTTCGAGCGTTCCGCACGCCTTGCCTTCCATATTCACTACGTTAACTGTTGGCATTTTCTATATCCTCCTTCCGATCATTTCACGGTGTTGCGGACGTAAACGATGCCGCCCTTGGAACCGGGGATCGCGCCTTTGACAGCAATCAGATTGTTGTCCGCGTCGATCTTGACGATCTCGAGGTTGAGCATGGTTACGCGCTCGTTACCGTACTGGCCTGCCATGTGCTTGTTCTTGAACACACGGGAAGGATCGCTGTTTGCACCCATGGAACCAACCTGGCGATGCACAGGGCCGGTACCGTGAGTCATTCTCAGACGATGTGCGTTCCATCTCTTGATCACGCCGGAATAACCATGACCTTTGGACGTGCCGGTTACGTCGACCTTTTCGCCTGCGGCGAAGGTATCGGCTGTAATGACGTCGCCCTCGTTCATGTTTTCCGCATCGTCAAGACGGAACTCTTTGAGGTACTTTTTGAAGGAAACCTTGTGTGCCGCGAAATGACCTTTCTGCGGTTTGGTTGCCTTCCGCTCTTCCAGATCGGCGTAGCCGAGCTGAACTGCTGCGTAGCCGTCTTTTGCGACCGTCTTTTTCTGGACGACCGTGCAGGGGCCTGCGCTGATGACAGTAACGGGGATGACTTTGCCGGTCTCATCAAAGATCTGCGTCATACCGAGTTTTCTGCCGATGATGCCTTTTTTCATTGAAATATTCCTCCTTGGTTATTGGTTGAACCTTTTCGGCTCAACATGACCTGTTTTTGTTTACGGATTAAAGTTCGACGCTGAAATCAACGCCGGCGGGAAGATCGATGTTCATCATTGCGTCAACGCACGCCTTGGACGGCTTAATGATGTCGATCAGTCTCTTGTGCGTACGGTACTCGAACTGCTCGCGGCTGTCCTTGTACTTGTGAACTGCACGCAGAATCGTTACGATTTCCTTGTCGGTCGGAAGCGGGATCGGGCCGGACACGGAAGCGCCGTTGCGCTTTGCGGTCTCGACGATCTTTTCCGATGCCTGATCGATCAGGGTATGATCGTAGGACTTGAGTCTGATACGGATTCTTTCTTTTGCCATGGGTTTGCCTCCTAAAAGATATAATGTAGTTTTGTCTTTAGTGGCAGAGCGGACACGGTTCCGGGCGTTTCATAATCCACCCAAAAAATGTCGCTTTCTGCGCCCGATTTCCGGACATACTCTGCGGAAGTTCCCTGCCGTTTTTACCCTTGTGGCAGCAATCTACCGCTTCATCGCACACCAAGCAACGAAGATTTTACCATATCCGCCCTGTTTTGTCAATAGATTTTTCACAATTCACGCATCCTAATTGTAAACATTTTGTGAACAAGAAAATGCGTGAAATTTGTGTGAAAATTCCGGTTTTCTATTTTCTTTTGTGCTTTTTCTGTTATAATAAAAATAAGGAAAGAAAACGGAAAGGAACTACATCATGGAATTCACGCATACCTGCAAAGGTACCTGCTCGCGCAGCGTCAGTTTTTCGATCGACGAAAACCATACCGTAACGGGCATTTCGTTTTACGGCGGCTGCTCCGGGAACACCCAGGGCGTCGCGAAACTCTGCGAGGGCGCAAAGGCAGAAGATCTCATCGAACGGCTGAAAGGGATCCGCTGCGGATTCAAACCCACGTCCTGCCCGGACCAACTCGCGACCGCTTTGGAGCAGGCGTTGAGCCAACTGAATTAAGCACGCTCTCTATATATAATATAAAGGAAGGTTTTTTGTCATGTCAGCACAATCGGAATACCGCAAATGGCTTGAAAGCACCGCCATCGACGAAGGAACGCGTTTTCGCCTCGTCTCGATGGAACACGACGAGCAGGCGATCGAGCAATGCTTCTCCCTGCCTATGCAGTTCGGAACGGCGGGCTTGCGCAGCACCATGGACGTCGGCATTTCCCACATGAACGTCTATACGGTCGCGCAGACCACCAAAGGACTTGCCGACCTCGTTCTGCAATCGAACGGTGCCGAGCGCGGCGTCGCGATCAGCTATGACAGCCGTATCAATTCGGAATTGTTCGCGCACACCGCCGCCGGCGTTCTCGCCGCAAACGGCGTCAAGGTATATCTGTTCGACGGAATGCGTCCCACACCGGAACTTTCGTTCGCGATCCTGCATCATCATTGCATGGCGGGCATCAACATCACGGCGTCGCACAACCCCAAGGAATACAACGGCTACAAGGTCTATTGGGAAGACGGCGCACAGCTTCCGCCGGAACACGCGCAGATCGTTTCCGACATCGTCGCGAAAACGGATATCTTCTCGGTCAAGCAAATCCCGCTTGCCGAGGCGATCGCGTCCGGCAAGGTGGTCTTCATCGGTAAAGAGACCGACGAGGCGTTCCTTTCCGCCGTGCAGGGTTGTTCCCTTTCGCCCGACCTGGTCGAAAAGTACGGCGAGGGACTCCATATCGTCTATACCCCGCTGCACGGAACGGGTTACCGGCTCGTGCCGGAAATTCTGAAACGGCAGGGCATCCCGAATCTCATCACGGTGGCAGAACAGATGATCCCGGACGGCAGATTCCCGACCGTCGCTTCTCCCAACCCGGAAAACACGGATTGCTTTGCGCTGGCGGCAAAGAAAATCGCCGACGAAGGCATCTCCTGCAACATGATCGTGGCAAGCGATCCCGACGCCGACCGGATCGGTCTGGCGCTTCGCGGCGACGACGGAAAGTTCTTTGCTTTGAACGGCAACCAGATCGGCGCGCTGCTCATTGATTACATCATCCGTGTCCGCAAAGAAAAAGCCGTCCTGCCCGCAAACGCCTGCGCGATCAAGTCGATCGTTTCCGCAGGACTGTTCGACGCGATCTGCGACGCCGAGGGCGTTTC
>JAGHTH010000053.1 GCA_018065365.1 Candidatus Coliplasma caballi | reverse complement strand
ATATACTCCAGCTTATATGCCAAAGTCAAAATCGAACGCAATACCGTCGAATATCGTTTGACAGTCTGCGGTTTGATCCGACCATCGACGCCGTCCTTTCGGGGCATCTCGTTCGAGAGGTATTGAATAAACTGCTGTACATGATAAGTGCGAATTTCATCCAATCGCATTTTTCCAAAACGGGGGATCAGTTCCGTTTCGATCACTCGCTCATAAAACGGCAGCGTCGTCGGGGAAAGGGTTGTCTTTTTCGTCTCGAGGTAAATCGGGACGAATTGCGAAAAAGTGATCGGCGCTTTTTTGTTTTCCTCGACATACAACCCATTCAACTCGTCTTCAAATTTTCGAATAGAGTCTCCCAACTCCGCTTCGAGCTGCGCGTACGACAGCCGGGGACTGGATGGTTTGAAGATTCTCGATTTGATGATTTGCTTGCCGTGCGAGTCGGTCCCGCGTGAAATGCGGACGAGATAGGTCCCGTTGGGCTTTTTCGTGATGTTGGCCATTTTCGTTTTCCTTTTTCGGCATAGAAAGTGTAAAATCGGTGCTGCCGATGAGCAAAAATTTGCGATTTTACAACCGAAAAAAGGAGTAAAAAAGGTAGATACCAAAAAGAGGTATGTACCAAGGTATGTACCAAATCGTTCGGGACGCATTTTCCGATCGAAAAGTCATCCAAAAACCCCGGAAATGTGTCACACAGACAAAGAAAAACGGGGCATAAACCCCGTTTTTCTTGGTCTGAGTGACACGACTTGAACGTGCGGCCTCTACCACCCCAAGGTAGCGCGCTACCAACTGCGCCACACCCAGATGTGTCTCATTCGGACAACAAAAGGGATTATAGCACATAAAAAACATTCTGTCAACCCTTTTTTGAGATTTTTTTCTTATTTTTCCGTTCTTCTTTTTCTTTGGACAAGAGGGGATAAGCACGCACTATTCGTTTCGATACTTGCCACTTTGCCGGAGCAATCTTTTTTTATAATGAAATCTTAAAGAATTGAAAGAAAAAGAATGCGTATTTAGAATATATATCAATTGACAAATACAAGATGTACTCCTGCAGCAAAGACGGTTGCACATTATTCCGTTAACGCGGAGATGACTTCCGAAAAACAGACCGTGAAATCAGACGGTTCGCTGGTTCTGAAAGTCTTTTACGATCTTGATACCATTACCGTTACGTTCTACAGCGGCGACCACGGATTCATTCATGGTGAAACGAGCGGCAAACTCGAGATTACCGGCCTTTACGGCTCCGATCTGACTTGGGTTTCCGTGATCGACGATATGGATATCGATAAGTACTTCGCTTTCGATTGCTGGACAGATGCTACGGGAGCCAAGGTCGAAAACATTTCCACGACCTTTACCGAAAACGCTTCCTATACCGCGACCTTCAAACAGGTTGCCGCTCCGTATAAGGTCATCCATTACGTCATGGATACCGAGGAGCAGTATTCCGATTGCCTGTTTTTTGAGGCGATTCCTATTGACATTTTGAATAAAGGGGACTATAATAAGATGTTAAGGAAAGAAACCGAGGTGTAAATAAAATGACAAAAATTGATATTTTTTCGGGATTTCTCGGCGCCGGCAAAACCACGCTGATCAAGAAACTGATTGCCGAAGCATACGCCGGAGAGAAGCTTGTGCTGATCGAAAACGAATTCGGCGAGATCGGTATTGACGGCGGCTTTCTCAAGGAAGCAGGGATCGAGATCACCGAGATGAATTCCGGCTGCATTTGCTGCAGTCTGGTCGGCGATTTCGGCGAAGCGCTGAAAAAGGTGCTCGCGGAATTTGCGCCCGACCGTATTCTGATCGAGCCGTCCGGCGTCGGTAAACTTTCCGACGTCATTCGTGCCGTTCGTAATATCGAAACGCCGGATGCGGTGCTGAACGGCTTTGCGACGGTCGTCGATGCCGGAAAATGCAAGATGTATATGAAGAACTTCGGCGAGTTCTTTAATGACCAGGTTTCCCACGCGAACACGGTTATTTTGAGCCATACCGACGGTTGTTCCGAAGAAAAATTGCAGAAATGCGTTGCGATGCTGCGCGAGAATAACCCCGACGCGACGATCGTTTCGACCTCTTGGGAGCAGATCGACGGAAAACTGATTTTGGACGCTATGGAACAGAAAAATACCATGGAGATCGCGCTCGCGAAACTCGCTGCCGAAACGGAGCATCTGCACGACGATGACGATGAGGATGAAGAACACGAACATCACCATCATCACGACCATGAAGACCACGAGTGCCACCACCATCATCACGATCATGATGATGACGATGACGACGAGGATGAGGAACACGAACACCATCATCACGGCGATGATGACGAAGACGAACACGAGCATCATCACGACGGTTGCGGATGTGGATGCGGCCATGATCACCACCACCATCATCACGCGGACGAGGTCTTCACGAGCTGGGGAGTTGAAACCACGCGTACCTACGGCGCAGACGAACTGCAAAGCATCCTTTCCGAACTGATGAAAGACACCGAATACGGCATGATCCTGCGTGCAAAGGGGATCGTTGCCGGAAAAGACGGCAAATGGATCCACTTCGACTACGTTCCCGGAGAGCCGGACGTTCGGAACGGCGCTGCCGATATCATCGGACGCCTTTGCGTCATCGGCTCCGGAATTCATGAAGACAAACTTGCCGAGTTGTTCGGCGTCAACGCATAATCGAACGGGGAATACACGTTATGGAAATGCCGATCTATCTGTTCACGGGTTTTCTGGAAGCAGGGAAGACGACCTGTATCCAGGATACACTTGCGGACAAAGAATTCAATACGGGCGAGCCGATCCTGCTGATTTCCTGCGAGGAAGGCATCGAGGAGTACGATCCGAGCGGCTTTGCACACGACAACGTTTCGATCGTGAACGTCGAGGACGTTACCGAACTGACGACCGAGCAGTTCTTGAAATGGGAAAAGCAGTATCAGCCCAAAATGATCATGGTCGAGTATAACGGAATGTGGCAGCTCGACGCGTTCTACCAGAATCTTCCGGAAGAATGGTACGTCTATCAGGAAATGCTGTTTGTTGACGCAACGACGATCAAAACCTACAACGCGAATATGCGGCAGCAAGTCGTCGATAAACTGCAAAGCTGTGAAATGGTCATCTTCAACCGTGTCAAACCCGGCGAGGACGTTATGGAATATCACCAGCTCGTCCGCACGATCGCAAGACGTGCCGGCATCTGCTACGAATATACCGACGGCACGATGAACTACGACGAAATCGAAGATCCGCTTCCGTTTGATATCGACGCACCCGTCGTGGAGATCAAAGACACCGACTTTGCCGAATGGTACCGCGATATGTCCGAGGATATGAAGAAATACGAGGGCAAGACGGTGCATTTCAAGGGCTTGGTCGCCAAAGGCAACAACCCTTTTGAAACCGCGTTTGCCGTCGGCAGACACGTCATGACCTGCTGTGCGGCGGATATTACCTACCGCGGCATCGTCTGCAACGGCACCGATCTGATCAAAGTCAAAATGCAGGATTGGATCGACGTTACAGGCACGATCCATATCGGCTACCACAAATTGTACGACGCCGAGGGCCCCGTGCTGACGATTACGAAAGCGCAGAAAACCACCCCGCCGGAAAACCCCGTCGCAACGTTCTATTGAATTTGAATGAATGAAAAAACCGCCGAAGAGGAAAGCCCTTTCGGCGGTTTCATTCTATCGATTTTACCGTATTTTCCGTAGTTCCGTGTAATACCGTTTGGAATACGAATTTCCCATTGAAAACGTCTTACGCGGCAGCACGCCGTTTTGCTCGACGTACGGGAACAGTTCACATTTCTGCATCCCGTCAAACAGAAACCCGACCACACCGTCTTCTTTACAGAGTGCTTCCAACGATTCTTCTCCGTGGATGTAATCGCACTCGGAATCGGGATGTGAAGCGAGGTATTCGTCAAGAGCGATCTGCAAAGAGCCGACGGTCAAAGCGTGAACGGGGGAGAGCGTCAACTTTTTCCGGATCCCTTTTGCCAGAATGGAAACCGTCTGCCCGTCATTTCCCGTTTTCTTCTCCAAAAACGCGAGCAAATCGGGAACGTCGCAATGCTTGACGATGCGGTAGATCGGCTCAAACACGATCGCGTCGTCGGCAATATCGACGATCTCGCACAGCGCGTATCTTGCTTTCTCGGTCTTTACGTCTTCGTAGTGCGCTTTCGCGGCAGCCAGCGAGTGATTTCCGTCGCCGACGGCATAGATGACCTCGCCGGGTTTTCCGTGCGCACTTTCGTATTCTTCAATCGCTTGCAGAACGGAGGTAAGCGCGTTTCCTTGCAGCAGATACCCAGTCAGATGCCCGCCGCCTGCCATCAGTTCAAAATCGTAAAGCTTCGGGAGAAGCGCTTTTTGTTTTTCCGCAGCGTCGGTCAAAGCGCCTTGCGCGTCGGTAAACACCATGACGTGAGGAAGTTCAAACGCCGCTTCGGAACGAATTTTCTTTCTCGGCGGGATGCGGTCGAGTACGGTCGCTTCGGTCGGACGCACCGCGGAAGCCGATCCTGCGGAAAAGTCATACTGCTTTAAGTCGATTTTGCCTACGATGCCTTTGCGGATCACACCGCCTGTCAGCGTGCGCTCCACATAAACGAGCGCGTCGGAATACCGCTTCGTGATGCTTTCGACCTTGTTCATCGCGTCCCGGATGCGCGCCTTTTGCGCTTCTTCCTCAGGCGTTTTCAAAAACGCTTCCGGCAGGATCAGATCCAATGCGGACGGCGCGTCCCCGATAAACGCTCTTGCTTTGTCCCAGTACGCTTTTTCGGAAGTGAATTGATCACACGCGATCACACTCCACTTTGCCCACGCGGGATCCTGCGCGGCGTAATCGGGCAGCAGAACGTCTGCGGGAGAAAATATCGTTTCTTTCATCTTATTTCACACGGATCGCGCGGATGATTCCGTCAACCGCCGACAGTTTTTCGATCGCTTCGTCGGTAATCTCGCCCGCAATATCAAGGATCGTTACGGCGTACTCGCCTTTGGAACGGTTCGCCATGTTTTCGATGTTGAGACCGGAAGCGGAGAACACGCCGGAGATCGTGGAGATCATGTTCGGAATATTCAGATGCAGGACGGTAACGCGCGATGCCGAAGACGGATCGAGCTTGACCGACGGGAAATTCACGCTGTTCGTGATGTTGCCGTTCTCCAAATAGTCGATCAGTTCTCTTGCCGCCATGACCGCGCAGTTATCTTCGGATTCTTCGGTCGATGCGCCCAGATGGGGAATCGCGACGATGTTTTTGACACCGATGTTCTGCTCGGTGGGGAAGTCCGTAACGTAGCGCGCCACTTTGCCGCTTTCCAGCGCTTCTTTCATCGCGTCGATGTCCACGAGGTCGGCGCGCGAAAGGTTGATGATGCGCACGCCGTCCTTCATCATTGCGAGCGTTTCCTTGTTGATCATGTTTTTGGTTGCGGGCGTTGCAGGAACGTGCAGCGTGATATAGTCGCACTCCCTGTAAATTTCCTCGTATGCAGACGCCTTGTGTACGTGGCTCGAAAGCCGCCATGCGCCCTCAACCGAAATATACGGATCGCAGCCGATCACTTTCATACCGAGGTGGTAAGCGGTGTTGGCGACCATGCCGCCGATCGCGCCCAACCCGATCACACCAAGCGTTTTGCCGAGCAATTCTTCGCCCGCAAACGCGCTCTTGCCCTTTTCAACCGACTTTGCGACGTCTTCTTTCAGCGTGGAAGCCCAATCGATCCCGCCGACCACGTCGCGCGCGGAAAGGAACAGCGCACAGAGCGTCAGTT
>JAGHTH010000075.1 GCA_018065365.1 Candidatus Coliplasma caballi | reverse complement strand
ACTATGGATAATAGCAGAGAAATAATACGTCTCTTTTTCATAGCGCATGTTCTCCTTCTTTCATGTTTTACCTATTTTTGTGTTTTGTTTTTTACGTCGTCCTTTCGACGCAGCATAGGTGCGAGATTTCGGTTCCGGCGGTTCCTTTAATCCCGCTTTTTCAAGCGCTCTCGGCCAGGGACCGAGAAACGATTTGATGCGCGACCTCGTAGATTCGTCAAAATCGGTTTTCACGGGAACTCTTCCGAGGAGTGCGCATTTTGATATCAGCTGCTCCTTCGCCCAAGCAACTTTCTCTTCTTCCGTCATGACGCACCTCCTTATCCGAATAAAAAGTACTCTTTCCGCAAAATGAGGAAAGAGTACAACTGATTTACCATACGATTACACAGTGCTTCGAGCAAGAATACACCCGTATGTGCCGAAAAAACGGCAGATAAATCGGCTGCACTCTTCACGCCCAATCTGTGTAAAACCCCGGAAGCTACGGCAGGTATCCTGACTTATGATCGAACGGCAAATAGCCGTACAAGAGGCAGCCATGCCCGGAAAAGCCGATCAGAACGGAATGATCCCGGAATATAGTTGTCCCCCGACACGTCAAATACAGTAATGGCGGTTGTTCCGGATTCGAACCGGATTTCCTTTTACATCTACTCAGCTGACAACTTTTCAAACCGTATCTTCTATTTCGAGTATTCAATTTTCAATTATTATAGCACGTCAAACGCCGCTTGTCAACCTTTGGCCTGCTTTTTCTTTTTCAAAACGATGATGACGGCTGCGACGGCGCAAAGCAGGACCGCAAGACAACAGAGAATCAGCACGAGATTCTTCTGCAAAAAGTCCGCAAAAGAATCGTTCTTCTGCTTACTCTCCGTGATCGTGAATTCTTCCGCAAGGACGAAGAACTCGCCCGAAACCTCCGCCGTACCGCCCGTGATCGTGTTCGTAACGATAAACGGAACGAATTCGTCGGTCGTCAGCGAATGCCCGTTTTGATTCAAAGGAAGGTCAACGGTAAATTCATCTTTGGCATCTGCAAAATAATTCCAATCGTCTAAGAACGGCGAATAGGTCTTTTGCGTCATTTTCCCGTCCGCAAACGAAACGAGGCGCAGGTAACCCTCCCCGTCGCAGATCGTGTTCCCCTGCTTGTTGGCGGGATTCTGCACGTTTGCGAACTGATAATCGGCGAGAATTTCCCAAACGGAGCGATTGGCATCCACTTCCCGCAGATTGCGCGCCGCGCCCGGCGTGTGTCCGCAGAAAACCGCGACCACGTTGGAATGCGGGACGACGAGATTGTCCCAGATCTCCGGCGCACGCGAATGGTTGTATGCCGAAGTATCGGCATAATTCAGCACCCAGGCGGCGTGTTCGTCGAGGTAGGAATGCGTCATGATGATCGCGTTACGGTTCGGGTATTTGTCCAGCACCATTTTTGCCCACGCGAGCACGTCCGGAGTCGCTTCCACGCCGTAGCCAAGCCATAAGAACAGGAAATCCTGCCCGTTCAGCGTTACCAGATCGTAGTGGTGGGTATTGTTGTCCAGAGAGCCGTAGAACCACGAAGTGCCGTTGAAGCGATCGCTGCCGAACTGCTCGACGAAATACTTGGAGTCCGCCTTTTCCTGTCCGGCGTCGTGGTTTCCGTCCACGATTCCGTACGGAATGCCTGCGTCATCCAGCTTTTTGTGCAGGTCGGAAGCGGCTTTCATCTGTTTTCTTGCCTTGTCCTCGGGCGAATAATCGTCCGCGACGTCGCCGGTGTGGAGTAAGAAGCCCGCTTCGCCTTTGGAATACAGGTCGATGTAATACTCGATGTCTGCTTCGTATTCGCAGAAAATATCCTCGTACGCGGTGTAATACTGCGTATCGGTGATCCAGACCATCGTATCGCTTTCGGAAGTATAGACGTATTCTTCCGCTTTGAACGTAACCACGCCGTCTTTGATCGTATCGTCGGTCGCCTCATATTCGATGTACACGGTATCGCCGGAGGGGAAAATCCGCAGCGGCTCGTACTCATTCTTTGCGACGTTCAGAACAGAGAAGCAAACGTTGTCTTTTTCGGAAGAAGTACCGCGGTATTGCAGGATCATCTTGCGGTTTTCCCCGACGTTCACACGGAAGATATTTTTCTCCGCCTGCTGTTCCGCGCGTTCGACCGTCAGCACCTTTCCCTCCTCGGAGAAAGCGACGGTCGCATTGGGATTGTTCTGCAAAGCATAGGTCTTCCCGTCTCCGCAGGAAACGTAGAATTCCAAAGCGACATAAGAAGAATTGCCGGACGCGTCGGTCGATTTGACCGTCAGCAAGTGCGTGTTGGATTTTTCGTCAATGAATTTTCCGACCTCTTTGCCGAAATAGCGCTTGCCGTCTATGCTGATCAGCAGCGCGTCGTTTTCCCCGTCGGTTTTGACGGTGATCTTGTCGTCCGGCTGCAGAAGCGCACCGTTTTCGATGCTCGCGTTGATTACGGGCGCAGTGTTATCAAAAGATACCGTAACGTCTTTTGAAAAGTCTGCGGAACAGAACGTAAAGGTATGCTCGCCGTCCTCGTAATTCGTCGTATCCACGCTCGTGTACAGCGTTCTTCCGTTCAGGTAGCCGGCAAAAGAGGGCTCGTCGGATACGTCAAAGCAGAAAGTTACCGAGATCGGCACGTTCGGCGTCGTTCCGCCGAGATTCGTTGAGGCATTCCATCCGTCACCGACGGGAAGTTCCTTGCCGTCATAGGCAACGGTTTCGTCGTGCGTGCCTGCTTTTCCGACGTTCGGATAATGCAAGATCACATTCTTCGGAGCCAAGCGTTCGCCCGAGGAAAGCAGGATCGCCACATTACTGATTTTGACGTCGTCGATGTTGTACGTGCCGTAAACCTTGGCCGTGTCCAACACGGTATTGCCGACGGCAGGCAGGAAGCGGATCTCAAATACACCGTTTCCGTATTCCGCTCTGCCGATCGAGAACTGCTGCTCGGTATTCTCTTTGGAAAGCGTCCCGAACTGTTTGTCCGAGCAGAACAAAGCGGAGCATTGATAATCGACTTCCGCCGCGGTCAAGCAGAATTGGACATCATCCTTTTCTTCGCATACAAGCGATTCTCCATCCAACTTGATCGCGCATCCCTCCGCAACCGGTGAGAAGAAGTTCAGTTCGACCGTTTTGGTCAGCAGTTCGCCGTCCGAAATGCTGATCATGTACCCGTCCTCATCCGCAAAAGAAAGCAGAGTCAATGTCGGAAGCAAAAGCGAAAACATCAAAAGAAATGCAAATACTCTCGTTTTCATAGTACCCTCCGCGATACGATTTTCCATTTTTTTATATTATATCATATTTTATCGAAAAAAGCAACGCGTGATGCGTACAATTCCACGATTTTTTCCCGCCAATCCAAAATATTATCAAATTACTATTGACAATCACGCGACCGTGTGATATAATATATAAA
>JAGHTH010000121.1 GCA_018065365.1 Candidatus Coliplasma caballi | reverse complement strand
GTTTCATGGTGTCTAAGCGATTATTAAAAAGCAATTTCAACCTGCATTAGAATAATTCTATCAAAAAGAGTTATTGTATTTTTTAGTGAATTTGCTATACTAATATCAGGATAAGCGCTGATCCGAAATCAAAACATTGATATGGAGGAATTACAATGATTCAACTAGGAGATAAAATTAAGTCGTTAAGAAAACAGAAAAATATATCTCAAGAAGTCTTCGCAAACTATCTGGGAGTGTCTTTTCAAGCCGTTTCAAAATGGGAGAACGGTATTACGCTTCCGGATATAACAATGATACCGGCTATTGCTTCTTTTTTCAGTGTTTCCACTGATGAACTTTTTGATTTTAATTTGTTCGAAGTGAAAAAACAGGTAACTGAAATTTGCGATGAAGCGTACAAATACCGTTTTACCGACCCCGAAAAATCAGAACATATTTTGCGTGACGGATTGAAGAAATTTCCAGGAAATGAAATCATACTGAATAATCTACTGTATACCTTGGATTTTCAGACAAGAGCTGATGAAGTAATCGGGCTTTGCAAAACGCTGATTGAATCCACAAAAGACGATGAGGTAAAATATGATGCTTGCCGTATATTGGCAGCGTGCTATAAAGAGAACGGAAAACAAGATTTGATAAAACCCACGCTTGAAATGATTCCCGAAGTATATTTTTCAAAACTTGAACTTCTAGCAGCAATGTTGGATGGTGCAGATAGTTACGAGGCGGCACAAAAGCAAAAGTATTTGTCGGCAGTAAGTTTGATTGATATGCTGATCATTGCAGGTAAGCGTTTAAAAGAAGACGGAGAAACCGAAAAAGCGATATCACAGTTCAAAATTGCAGAAAAAGTAATGGATGCTTTTGAAGAGGATTTTTGTGAAAACAAATGGTTCAATGCGACTCTCAAAGAAGAAACAGGAGATCAACGAAGGGAAGTTGATAAACTACTTAAAGAATAACATCTTGCACCGCGTTTCAAGAAAGCGAAATAATATTCCGAATTTTCCAAAATAAAAAGACACCTGCTTAATGAAGTCTGTATTGTTCTTTCATTAAGCAGGTGCTATGTCTTATACGGCAGCAAGCAGGGAAATTATAGATAATTTCCGAGAGAAAAGGAGAGTGTCCTTTAGAACACTCTCCTTTGCCGGTTTTTTTATGTATTAAGTTTATCTCTGTGCGAGCGCGATGATGAACAGGATCAGCAGCGCGACCGTTTCGTAAGCGAAAATGACCAACTGCTGTCTGCCCGCGGGCTTGGGAATGCGGATACGGCTGATGTAACCGTACGCGGTCAGGACGAACAAAATGCGGAACAGCCAGCCCGCGCTGCCGTTCGTCAGCAGGTGCAGGATCAGAGGCAGCGGAAACCACAGGACAGACGTGGGGATCGGGAAGCCCGTGAAATGCGTCATTTTGAGGTCGGGCGTGTCGAGTGCCGCCTCGGTATTGAAATTTGCGAGACGGATCGCGCCGCACGCGATGAACAGGGCATACAGAATGAGATCGAACGCCGTATCGTATCCGAGCCGGTACGCCATAACGGCGGGCGCTACGCCGAAGCTGACGACGTCGCAAAGACTGTCGAGCTGCACGCCGTAGAATTTCTCCCGCTTGGTGCGGTTTTTGTTGGCGCGGGCGATCCTGCCGTCCATACTGTCGCAGAGTCCCGCCAACGCGAGAAACAGCATTGCAACGACGGGATGCGCGCCGACCAAAAAGCACGCCAATACGCCGAACACCAGACCGAGCATCGTTACGATGTCGGCGAAGTTATAATATCCGATCACAAATTTGCTTTTCATAGGGGTATGTCCTTCCTTCTCTTTGGGTTGCGTTATTTGTAGGGATCAAACGCTTTCAGTTCTTCGTAGAGCCGTTTGAAACTCTCGTGCCGCTCCTTGCGGATCTTTCCTTCCGCGACCGCTCCGACAACGCCGCAGCCGTCTTCGCAGAGGTGGGTGCAATGGGAATAGCGGCAGGTCGCCGCGTAGGGTTCCATCTCGGGAAACAGGGAAATCAGTTCCTTTTTGTCGATCTTGCAGTACATCCCGGTTTCCAGCATGGTAAAGCCGGGCGTGTCCGCGACGTACGTTTGTTCCGCGACGCGAAACAGCGAAGTGGTGCGCGTCGTGTTTTTGCCGCGGGCGATCTTTTCGGAAAGTTCGCCGACTTCGGCGTTCAAAAACGGGAACAACTTGTTTAACAGCGTGGACTTTCCGACACCGGAAGCGCCGCAGAATACCGTCGTTTTTCCGCTCATGGCTTCGAACAGACCGGCGGTACCGTCGCTGCCGTAGTCGGACACGCGGAATACGGGGTAGGGGGTGTCCGCGTAGATCTCCGAAAGGTGTTCCGGATCGCCGAGTTCCGATTTGGAAACCACGATCGCGACCGGGATCTTTTCTTTCTCCGCGATCACGGTCAGCTTGTCGATGTTGAACGGCAGGGGTTTGGGATGATCCGCCGCCGCGACGATGACCAGCAGTCCGACGTTTGCGACGGGTGGCCGCACCAGACTGTTGACGCGCGGTTCGACGGCGCGGACGAAGCCCGTTCCGTCTTCGTTGTCTTCCACGGTAACACGGTCGCCCGCCATCAGCTTGCAGCCGTCTTTTCGGATCTTCGTCGCCGAACGGCAGGAAAGCGTTCCGCGCTCGGTTTCCACCCGGTAAAGTCCGTTCTGCCCGCCTAATACGAGCGAATGCTCGAGATTAGAACTCATACTCATAGTAATTGACCGCAACGAGTACCAAAGGCGTTGTTTCGTCGGGAATTCCGCCGATGCCGATGCTTTGGAACACGACCACGGTGTCGTCGCGCAGGTCGTAGTTTGCTTCAAAACCGCCCGCGATCTCGATCAGTTCCAGCACGCGTTCGTACGGAACGTCGTTGAAGTTGACCGCGTTTTTCAGAACGCCGCTGTAAATCTCGTAGGAATAGTAGTTGATGTTCATCGAAGCGAGCATTTCGGCGGCTTCCCGCAGCGTCAGTCCGCACAGATCGGGCAAGCCCGCGGCGGGTCTGCTGACGGTCAGCACGACCGTACTGTTCTTTTCCATGATCGTCCCGTCGTTGACGCTTTGGGCAATGACTTTGTCCGTGCCGCCGACCGAGAATTCTTCCGTGATCTCGACGTTGTACAGCGCGTACTTGCAGTAGCGGATCGCTTTCTCGACGTCCATGCCCACACAGTTCGGCATTGCGGCGGTTTTGTCCGAAACGTCGCGCTGACAGATATAGACGATGATGACGTCGCCGTCGTGGTAGGGCTCGCCCGCGGCAGGCGAGGTGCGGGTAACCTGATTGTTGTTGATGACGTTGAGCGTCGGGTCGGGCTCGGGAACGAACTCCAAGCAGTTGACGCCGATGCCGTAGTTGTTGGTCAGCAGAACTTTCGCGTCCGCTTTGGTATAGCCGACGATGTCGGGAACGTTGGTCGCCGTTTCGATGCGGTTGACCAGCACTTTGGTAAAGTGGAACGTCGCTTTGTTTTTATCTTCGGAACTCTTTTTGGTCGTTCCGGCGGTCGGCTCGGTCGCGATGATCTCGCCGTCGCTGTAATCGGGGTTGTTGGTGTAGGTTACGCCGTTTTCGTCGATCGTGAATTTCGCGCCGTACACCCGGTTTTCCAACTGGGA
>JAGHTH010000091.1 GCA_018065365.1 Candidatus Coliplasma caballi | reverse complement strand
CTCCAAACGACCTCCATTTTCCTGTGGAACGGCGTTTTTGGTCAAAAATGCGCAAGTTCGCTCGTGGTGGACTTTTTTGGCGAGAAACCTTGAAAAACGCTTTATTTGTCGGGGGTTTTGAACTTCTCTTGCGACCGCCAAAAGCATATTTAACGGAGTCAATTTCCGGGTGCGTTAAAAGACTCAAAATCCGGTGGGCTAATACCCCGTGCGGGTTCGACCCCCGCCACCGGCACCAAAAAAAACACCCGTCGGGTGTTTTTTTGATACTTGCCAAAAGCAAAAAAACAGTCCCCGAAAGGAGTTTTTGTGATGACCGAAAAATACCGCGACTTTCTCTCGTGGGTGATCTATCAGATCTACCCGCGGAGTTTCCAAGACACCAACGGCGACGGTATCGGCGACCTGAACGGTGTGCGCGCAAGATTGGACTATCTGAAAGACCTCGGCGTGAACGCGATATGGCTCTGCCCGTGTTACAAGAGCCCGAACGACGACAACGGCTACGACGTGGCGGACTACCGCGACATCATGGACGAGTTCGGCAATATGGACGATATGAAAGCGCTGATCTCGGAATCCCACGCGCGCGGCATTCACGTAATCATGGACTTGGTGCCGAACCACACCTCGTCGGCGCACAAGTGGTTTCGGGCGTCCAAGCAATCCCGCGACAACCCCTATTCCGACTATTACTATTGGTTTGACGAGCCGCCGACCGATTGGAACGCTTCTTTCGGCGGAAAGGCGTGGGAATATTGCCCGGAGCGGAAACAATACTACCTGCATTCCTATTGTGTTTCCCAGCCCGATCTGAATTGGGACAACCCGAAAGTGCGCGATGAAATGAAAGCCGTCGGCGATTTTTGGGCGTCGCTCGGTGTGGACGGCTTCCGCATCGACGTCATTGACCAGATCTCCAAAGACATCCCGAACGGGCGCAACTGTTTCGGGCCGCACCTGCACGAGTACATTCACGAACTGTTCGGCAGGGAAGAAGCGGCGCACCTGTTTACCGTCGGCGAGTGCTGGGCATCGACCGGCGAGGAATACAAAAAGCATTGCGACGCGTCGCGGAACGAACTCTCGACGCTGTTCCAGTTCGACCACCTGGAGTGCGGCAGAAGCGAAAAGTTCGTGCAGACCGCGCCCTCACTCGCTGCCGTGCGCGACGTGCTTGTCAAATGGCAGACCTTCAACCAGCAAAACGACCTTTTGCAGATGTTGTTCACGGACAACCACGACAACGCGCCGTTCCTTTCCCGCGTCGGCAACGATAAGGAACTCCGCTACGAAAGCGCAACCTGCATCGCGGCGATGTTCTACACCTTAAAAGGCGTGGCGCTGCTCTATCAGGGGCAGGAGTTCGGCACCGTTTCGCCGCGGTACGACGATATTTCGGATTTTCGCGACGTAGAGGCGATCAACGCGTACAACGGTTTCCTTCCGCTCGGAAAAGAGGAAGCGCTGAAACGAATCAACTTCGGCTCGCGCGATAACTCCCGCCGTCCGATCGCGTGGGACGGAAGCGAATACGGCGGCTTTTCGACCGTCGCGCCCTGGACGCCCGTCCATTCGGAGAAAGACCGCGTGAATCTCGATGCCGACATTCATGGCGAAAAATCGATCCACGCGTTCTACAAGCGCCTGCTGGCGCTCCGACGCGCGACACCGGAACTGCTGTACGGCGATTTTACCGTGCTGTCAAAGCCGACCGATCCGTTTTTTCGCTTTACCCGCTCTTACGAGGGCAAGACCGTCGAGGTCCTCTGCAACTTTGAAACCGCGTCTGACCCCGGCGTGTCGTTCGCGGAACAAGACCTGCTGCGGTCCAACTACAAAGACCGAAAGGACGCAAGCGCGCCTTTCCGCCCGTACGAGATCGCGATCTACCGGGTAAAATAACCATATTACAAAAACAGGCATCTGCTGTGCGGCAGATGCCTTTCGTTTTTCTTTTCGATTTTTACCGGCTGTAAATCGTGCGCTCTCCCGTGTAGGCACTGCCAAGCAGAGTACCGTCCGTCCCGAACGTGTAGGCGACGACGCTGCAGTTGCCTTGAATGGAAAACGAGCTTGTGGCCGGGCTGTAGAAAGCCGATTCAAACCGCTCGGTGTTCCAGATCAGTTCGCCGTTATCGTTGACCGACAGGTTTGCGCCCATTGCTTCCCCGACCTCGCAGAACGTCCTCGGCGTACCGCTTTCGTCGCAGACCAGCAACACCGCTTTGTAGTTCCCGCGCAAGAGGGAAAGCAGTTTTTCGTTAAACGTATTGACCGCTTCGGACTGTTCTTCCTCGGTGTAGCTTCCCTCAAAAGGTGTCAGGTACATCGAGGGAAGTCCCGGCATCTGATCA
>JAGHTH010000214.1 GCA_018065365.1 Candidatus Coliplasma caballi | reverse complement strand
CGTCCGCATCGCCGCCGTAAATGCCGGTGTAGTTGTGGATGATCTCGCAGTCCATGACAAAACCGGACAACGCGTAAGACAGGACCATTTCCGCGGTCTCGGGATCGGAAAGCGCGAGCTGCGCGAACATATAGGTGTAGGACGTGGGATCGTTCAGCAGATCCATCATATCCAGCGACGTAACGCTCTCCATTGCGGGTGCTTCCGCCCAATCGCCGATGTAGCTGATAAAGGAAGCGTGGCACTTTTCGTACAGCGGCATTCCAAACGCCGTGTGCATCATATAATCGAGTTCATCGTAGAACGACACGAAGCCGTCGAAGAAGAAACCGTAATCAAATCCGGCGCCGAGCAGCGCGCTGATCAGCATGGGATGCATCGAGACCGTTACGCTGATGTCAACCATTTCGCCCGCGGCAAGAACGATGCTGCCGTCGGTTTCGGTCGAGCCGTCAAGATGCGTAACCGTGATCGCGGAAATGCCGACGAGTCCCGATTCGAACATCGCTTCGGGCATAACGGAAATGCCGGTGTTGTAGCAGCCGAGCCCGTTCACGGTCATGTACTCATCCAGCAGCGTCGTCAAGCCCATCAGATAGGAATGCTCCTCGCCCGTCAGGTTGAGCATCAGGAATTCCAGCTCGACTTCGCCCGTGAATTCGGGATCGTCGCCGGCGGAAATGGTGGATTCGAGCAGGTAAGTTCCGGAAGATACCGCGTTGATCGCGTCGGCAAGACCGGCGCCCTGCATACGAGGCGTGTAAGGCGTTTCGTATTCGTTGGTCAGCAGGTCTGCCGTCGAGAGCATCATTTGCTCTGCGTAGTACGACTGCTCATACTTGTCTTCCCAGATGGCGAGTTCTCTGACGTACTGCAGGATCGTCGCAAACGTACCGACGACGTTCGGGCAGGCCATCGAAGTACCGGACATGAGAACGTACCCGTTGGGATCCGCGTAATCGCAGGAATAGACGACTCCGCCGATACCCGTGATCTCCGGCTTGAACGCCAGATCGGGCGCAGGTCCGCGGGACGAGAACGAAGAGATCTGGTACGCGGTCGCAGGATAGAACATCGCGTCGCCGAACGAGATCGTTACTTCTCCGCCGTCCAGCGTCAGCAGTTCATCCTTTGCGTCGAGCACGACGAAGATCGCCGGGATCGGCTGATCGGTAATGCTCATGTTGGTCAGCGTACCGTCGTCCACGTTGTTGATGATCATAACCGCCGCAGCACCTGCCGCAGCCGCGTTGTCGATCTTTTCCTGGAACGTAACGCCGCCGCGGTCGATCGCGACGAGCTTGCCCTCAACGTCAACGCCCTCAAAGTCTTCCGCGTTGCCGAGCCCGCTCAGATAAACGAAGCCCGGCGTTTCGCCGTCCAGATTATCCTCGAAATCAAGATCCGTTCCCTTTCCGGGATCGGTATATGCGTAGAACTCACCGTCCTGTGCGAACGCAACACCTTTCGTTACGACGCACGCGTTGTTCGCGGACGCGACGGAGGTGTTCGCAAGGTAGGTCGAAGGCGATCCGACGATACCGTAATCGGTGTAGTATGCGGGGAACGCCGGGCCGTATATATCGGCAAGCGTCATGCCGGGTTGAACCTGCAGCATATTCCAGAAGCTCATGTTGTACTGCGTAGCGTCGGTGTCGTTACCCGCGGAGCAGAACACCGTGATGCCGGCATTGTCGAGTTTTTCATAAATGTTGCCGTACAGATCGGTTTCCAGCGAGGGGTCATAGGTGTAACCTGCCGGAGCGCCGAGCGACATATTGACGATGTCCACGTTCAAACGGTAGCAATCTTCCAACGCATCGAAATAAATGAGCGAATTGGTCGAGCCCGCCACGCCGAACACCTTCATACCGCAGATCTGCACGCCGGGAGCAGCGCCGCAGAAGCCGCTTTCCTCGCAATAGCCGCCGATGATGCCGGCAACGTGCGAGCCGTGGCCGTTTTCGTCGGTGCAATCATCGTCCCTATCGTAATAGTCAAACGAGAACGGAACTTTCTCGTTGATGTACGCACCGCCGTAAAGCGTTTCGATCGACTCTAAGTCGCCTTCGGTCAGCGCGGGGTTCTGAATGAACTCGTTGGGCTGAAGCGTTTCGTGCTCCAGATTCAGACCGGTGTCCACGACCGCGACCAGAATGCCGTCGCCGGAATAACCGGCTGCGGTCAGCGCGGCAGCACCCGTGATCTGTGCGGCGATCGTCGCTTCGATCTCGTCGTCTCTGAGCACTTCCTCTTTCGGAACGGTGTAGGTGTTCGCGTAATACACGCCTTTGACCTCGGGCATTGCCTCGATCTCCATCAGACGCGCAACGGTAGCTTCCACACCGAAGCCGGACAGAAGTTCGGTGTAACGGTGGGAAACCGTAACGTCGGACTCCAGCTTATTCAAAAATACGTTCTGTTTCGCAATCAGCTTCTTTTCGTAAGCGATTGCCTTTTCGCTGTTTCCCTTGTAACCGAGGTCGGCAACGGCTTCGTCCTTCAAGACGATGATCGCCTGGATGCGTTCCTCCGGCTTCAAAGAAAGCGTAGCGAGGTGCGAAGCGATCGCCGGGTTTGCCTTTACGGGCAGCGCGGCAACCGCCGCCGCGCTCACGGTCGCAAACAGCATCACTGCAGCGAGCGCAAACGCAAGCAACGTTCTCAATGTCTTTCTCATGGCCTTTTCTCCTGGAAAATAATTTTTTTCATTTCTCCGCGCGGAGTGTTTGCTTTCTCCTCGCGGATAATGTTTGATTATACACGATAATACAGGGATTGTCAAGAGATTATCAAAAAATAATTCATAAAAATACAGGGCAAAATACAATTCGGTGCATCCTCAAAAAAATCTTTCAAAAAATTTCAAAAAAAGGGAAAAGGGCTTGACTTTATCGGCGCGATGTGCTATGCTTACTGCATTCCGCGCGTTCGGGGGGACTTTCAAAAGCGCAGTCCCGATCGCCGATTACGGAACAACGTTTTTCAAAGGAGACTTTCATTATGAAGTATGTATGTGAACTTTGCGGTTGGGAGTACGACGAGGAACTTGGCTCTCCCGAGGACGGCATCGAGCCCGGCACCCGTTTCGATGAATTGCCCGATGATTTCGTGTGTCCTATGTGCGGGGCAGAAAAGGATGACATCGTCAAATACTAATCGACCTGATCGACCTTGTCAGACGGCGCAGACCGCAAACCGAATAAATTAAAAGAATAAAAAAAGTGAAAACGCTGGAAATGATCCGGCGTTTTCTTCTTTATACAGCTAAAGCGGTTTGCTTTGAACGATTTTCCCCTCTCGCAGTACGTAATCTGCGCAAAGCGCAGATATGACAGCTTCGGGAGAAAATCGTCCAATCTGCATCCCTCTGACGAGGTCTCCGGCTGGTTGCAGACCGAGGTCTCCGGTTGGTTGCTGACCAAGGTGGGTGCCGGAAGATTTTACCGACCTTATCAAACAGTACAGACCGAGGTTGGCTCAAAAACCTTCCTCCAAAAAGCTCTTTTCCCGTAAAATTTCCATACGCCATACAAGGCACCACGGCGCCCTTTTCACACAATCCCTACGGGCTTGTGCGGGAGCTGGCGAGCGCAACGCGCGAGACTGAGGGATGGAACATCTTTTTACAAATTTCCAACCAAGGATGTTCCTACCCCTTTATGCTGACTTCCCCGCTGCACAGGGTTTCTCTCTGCCCGTCGTGCTCCACGACGAGACCGCCCGCGGCGTCCAGACCGACTGCGAGTGCTTCAAAGGTTTCGCTGCCGCGGAAGACCGTTACGCGCTTGCCGAGCACGAAGCACCGCTTTTCGTACCGCGCGAGAAGATCCGCCGGGACGGGCTCCGAAAGCCGCCGCAGGATCGCGTCGCGCATCGCCGTCGGCTCCACGAGAACGCCGGTTTCGCTTTCCAGGTCGCTCGCGATCGCCCGCAGTTCCTCCGGGAACGTCTGCTTTTTGAGGTTGATCCCGATGCCGAGCACCGCAAACGGTTTGCCCGCGACGCCCTCGGCAAGAATGCCGCAGACCTTTTTGCCGTTCAGAAACAGGTCGTTGACCCACTTGATCCCCGGGAAAACGCCGGTCAGTTCCCCGATCGCCTCCGCGACCGCGACCGCCGCGCGCACCGTCAGCATCTGCGCTTCCTCCGCGGGAAGCACGACCGAAAGGTACAGCCCGCACCCCGTTTCCGAACGGAAAGAACGCCCGCGGCGCCCTCTCCCGCCGGTCTGCCCGTCCGCCGTTACGCAGACGTGCGCCTGCCCCTGCATCGCCAATTCTTTCGCGCGGTCGTTCGTTGAGCCGATGACGGCGTGATGCTCCACGGAAAACCCGTGCGTCATCTCTGCACCCGTCCCGAGCCGTCGCCGCCCGCGAGCGCCTGCACTTCGCCGACCGTAACCATGTTGAAATCGCCCTCAACCGAATGCTTGAGGCAGGAAGCCGCCACGGCAAACTCCAGCGCGTCTTTCGGCGTGTACCCCTCGGTCAGCCCGTAGATCAGCCCCGCGCCGAAACTGTCGCCGCCGCCGACGCGATCGACGATCTGCATATCGTACTTTTTCGAGACGAACATTGACTCCCCGTCGTACAGCAAGCCCGACCACAGATTCCGCGATGCCGAAACCGACTCGCGCAGCGTGATCGCCACCATGTTGCAGCCGAAACGTTCGGTCAACTGCTTTGCGACCGAGCGATAGCCCTCGAGGTCGATCTCGCCTTTCGTTACGTCGCTCTTTGCCGCCTTGATGCCGAACACGTCGTCCGCGTCCGCTTCGTTGGCGATCAGAAGATCCACAAACGGAACGAGCTGCCCCATGACCTTGCCCGCTTTTTCTTTCGACCACAGCTTTTTGCGGTAATTGAGGTCGCAGGAGATCCGCACGCCCATTTCTTTCGCGGCTTTGCACGCTTCAAGCGTTACTTCCGCCATGTTGTCGGAAAGCGCCGGCGTGATGCCGGTAAAATGGAACCACTCCGCGTCCGCGAACACGGCTTTCCAGTCAATGTCCCCGACCTGTAACCCCGCCGCGACCGAGCCCGCACGGTCGTAAATGACCTTCGACGGACGCTGCGACGCGCCTTTTTCGCAGTAATAGATGCCCATTCTGCCGCTCTTTTGCACCACGAACTCGGTCGAAACACCGTAGCGGTGCAGTTCCTGCAAGCACGCTTTGCCGATGTCGTTGTCCGGCAGCCCGGTTACGAACGACGCGTCTTTCCCGAAATTTGCCAGCGACACCGCGACGTTTGCTTCGCCGCCGCCGAACGTCGCCTCGTATTCTCTCGCCTGCACAAACCGCTCAAACCCGAACGGCTGCAAGCGCAGCATGATCTCTCCGAACGTGATGATTTTCATTGCAAAAACCTCTCTTTTCCATGCTTTCTTTTTGTATGATTATAGCGGTTCTTTTCCCCGTTGTCAAGCCCTTTTGCGCCGCCGCAGGCATAAAAACCGTTGCTTTCGCATACCTATGAGCGAACAAACCCGAAAGGACTTTTTTATGAAACGCAACGATACACGCCCCGCGCCGTCCTACCTGCTTTCCGCGCTGATCGGCGGGATCGCCGGCTTTGCGCTCCTGCTGTTGCTCTGCGTCCCGGCGGCGCTGCTCCTGCCGCACGCGAGCGGCTTTTCGCCGCTTCTGTTCCCCCTCGCGCTCGGGATCTCCGCCGTGTCCGGCTTCTTTTGCGGGATCATCGGCGGCAGAAAAACCCGCGCCCGCAACGCCTTTCTCGGCGCCCTCTCCGCCGGCGGCGTGTTGCTCGTGCTCCTGCTGCTCGCGTCCTTGATCTTCCCCGAACGCCCGGAGACCGCACTTCCCCGCTTCGCGCCCGCCCTCTGCGCGCTCGTCGCTTCCGCCCTCGCCGGTATGACCGTTTCTTCTCACCGCGGCAAACCCCGAACTCATTTTTGATTTTTTTATAATGAGTTCTTTTCAAAAGGGGAGCGGGGAAACTTTTTTCTCCCAAGAAAAAAGTTTCCCCGCATAAAATCATCCATCATTTCTTCCTGCCGAGCCAGACCGCGCCGGCGCCGATCAGAACGACCGCGGCGGCAAGGATCCACGCCCAAGCGGAAACCGTGCCGTCGTCTTTCAACGGCTTGTACGCGCCGCTCTCGGCGCTTTCCGCGCTTTCCGCGCTTTCGGAACTTTCAACGGCTTCGGACACTTCGGCGCTTTCTTCCGGATCGCCGCTCTGCTCGGGCGCTTCCGAGTCCTCCGAAACATCCGGCTTTTCTTCGACGGTGCCGAGAACGACCGCGTGCGTCAGGCCGCCGTAACTGTTCGCCGTCAGCGTGTATTCCAGCACGACCTCGTCTTCTTCTCCCGGCGCAAGCTCAAGCGTGTAAACCTCGCCCGGAACGGAGTGGTAATACGCCTTTAAGATCTCTCCCGCCGCGTTCTTGACGTTCATGGCAAGAATGCCTTTTAAGGAAATGTTGACCGTAAACGTCCTTGCTTTCGAGCCGCTGTTCTTGAACGACAGCCGCTCCTCATAGACCACCATCCAGTTGCCGATGTTGGCGGCTTTGCCGACGCCGTCGGTGTGGTTGGTGTCGATCACGACGGATTTGCCGCCGTCCGTTACGCAGGCAAGCGGCATCATGTCCGTTCCGACGTAGGAACTGTCCCAGTTCGGATTGAGGTGGGTTTTCCACCCGTACATCTTGACCGTCCGCTCCTGCGGATCGGTGTATTTTTCGTAGGGCTTGCCCGTGTCGGCGTTCTTGTAGGAAGTGGTCTGATAGACGGTCTGCAAACGGCCGTCCGCCACGGTGTCATCGACTTCCCACCCGACCGCGCACTCGGCACAAAGATAGGGCGCGGAGCCGAGGTACTGCAGCCCGTATTGCACGTCGTCGCGCACCGTTACGTACCCCTGCTGCTTGCTGTCCGTCACGGGAAAACTTGCCGAGCGGTAGCACACGAATGCCGCGTCAACGCCCTTTGCCGGCGCATCGACCGTGAAATAGCACGCCACGTTCAGAATGCTGCCGTGCTCGACCGGACGGTTTGCGGAGCCGCCCACGTTGATGTGCTCGTACGCGTCGAACGTCGAGCCGCCGCAAACGTAGAAATACTCTCCGTTCGGGATCTCGTAGGTCGTTTCGGTAAACGGATTCGGCTTTTTGACCTCGGTGAAATGGAATTCGTCCTCGGTGTGCTGAATGTCGTATTGCAGCCCGAAAAAGTCCGACCACTCGGTCTGCCCGCACCAATCGCCGCCGGTCTGGTAGCCGAGGTTTTTCACGGTTACGGAGATCGGTTTGCCGGAACGGTTGCGGAGCTGTAACCCGAAAAACAGTCGCTTCCCGGTCTGGTTGTTGTGCTCGGCGGTAAAATAAACGTCGCCCGAAATGTTCTTCTCCAACATCAGCACCTTGTCGGTGTCGGCATCGCGGATGATTTCGGGGTTGTTGCAGTAGAGGAACTTCCCGCCCTCGCGTAACGAATAGTTCAAAACCGCCGGCTCGCCCGGAGCGGCGTATTCCGCTTTTTCCGGCGGATCAAACGGCGACGAGTACGCGAGCGCCGGACAGACAAGCGCCGGCAGCAGCAGCGCCGCGCCGAGAATCGCCGTCAAGCGACGTAATACGTTCTTTTTCTTCATATTCCTTACCTGTTCCTGCTGTAAACGTTGTACTTCGACCAGACTTCTTCGAGCAGCGACAACCGACGGGCGTATTCCTCGGGGTTGGTCGCAAGCACCGACGCGATCAGCGCGTTCAAAACCGCCATCGGCGCGACGAGCGAATCGACGAACGACTCGTTCTCGTTGTGCGCAAATACCACCTCGTCCGCAAGATCGGCAAGCGGGCTGTGTTCGCTGTCCGTGATCGCACAGACGAACGCTTTTTTCTTTTTGGAAAAGTCCATCGCGTCCACGGTCCTGCGGGAATACCGCGGGAACGAAATGCCGACCACGACGTCTTCTTCCCCGACGGAGAACAGCTGATCCAGGATCTCGTTGCCCGAGGAAGTCTGTACCAGCCGCACGTCGTCAAACAACTGCTCCAAATAGAAATTCAGGAACATCGCGAGCGACGACGCGGAACGCGTTGCAACGATGTAGATGCGGCGCGCGCCCGCCATTCTTGCCGCGACGCGATCCAGAACGCCCGTGTCCATGTCCGCCATCGTGCGCTTGATGTTCTCGATGTCCGTGCGCATACTGCGGGCGAAGGCGGAACGGCTGTCCTCGGTCTGCGAAAGTTCCATTCTCTGCACCGAAGTCAAAGAATCCCTGACGGACTCACGCAGCGCCGCCTGCAATTCGGGGTATCCCGAATACCCCAACTTTGCCGCGAATCGCACCACGGTGGATTCGCTCGTCCCGATCGTCTGCGCAAGTTTCGCGGCGGTCATTCCGACGGCGGAAGCGTAATGTTCGGTCAGATAGGTGCTGATCTTCCGATGCGCTTTCGAGCATTCGGGAAGATGTTGTTCAATCAAAAGAAGTGCGTCGGTCATGGGCTTTCTCCTTTTCTTTTCGGCGCGGATTCGGCGCTGTTCGCCGTTTGGAACGCTATTTGGTCAGAACGCGATCTTCTTTTCGAGTTCTGCCTTCAGATCCGCGATCGGAACGCGTACCTGCTGCATCGTATCGCGGTCGCGGATGGTTACGCAGCCGTCGTTCTCGCTGTCAAAGTCGTAGGTAATGCAGAACGGCGTGCCGATCTCATCCTCACGGCGATACCGTCTGCCGATCGCGCCGGAATCGTCGTAATCGACGCGGAAATATTTGGAAAGTTCGCGATAGATCTTCGTCGCGGGCTCCGCCAGCTTTTTGGAAAGCGGCAGAACGGCTGCCTTGAACGGCGCCAACGCGGGATGCAGATGCAGCACCGTGCGCATATCGGGCTGTTCCTCGGTACCGATGTTCTCCTCGTCGTACGCGTCAACCAAAAACGCAAGCGCCACACGGTCGCAGCCCAAAGACGGCTCGACGACGTACGGAACGTAATGCTCGTTCGTTTCGGGATCGAAATACGAAAGATCCTGCCCGGACACCTTCTGATGCTGGGTAAGGTCGTAGTCGGTACGCGAAGCAACGCCCCAGAGTTCACCCCAACCGAACGGGAACATGAACTCAAAGTCGGTCGTCGCGTTGGAATAGAACGCGAGTTCCGCCGGATCGTGATCGCGGGTACGCAGGTTTTCGTCCTTGATGCCCAGAGAGAGCAGCCAGTTGTGGCAGAATTCTTTCCAATAGCGGAACCACTCGATTTCCGTGCCGGGCTTGCAGAAGAACTCCAGTTCCATCTGCTCGAACTCGCGGATACGGAAAATAAAGTTACCGGGCGTGATCTCGTTGCGGAAGGACTTGCCGACCTGCGCGACACCGAACGGCACCTTCTTGCGCGTGGTGCGCTGGATGTTTTTGAAATTGACGAAAATGCCCTGCGCCGTTTCGGGACGGAGGTAAACCTCGGAGGAGTTGTCCTCGGTAACGCCCTGGTAGGTCTTGAACATCAGGTTGAATTTGCGGATGTCGGTAAAGTCGCACTTGCCGCAGCCCGGGCAGGCGACCTTTTTGTCGCGGATGTAGTTCACGAGGTCGTCGTTGCTCATCGCTTCGACCGAAACGTCCGTGATGCCGTGCTCCGCGTTGAAGTCTTCGATCAGCTTGTCGGCGCGGTGGCGCATTTTGCACGCCTTGCAGTCGATCAGCGGATCGTTGAAGGTGGTAACGTGTCCCGAAGCCACCCAGACCTGCGGGTTCATCAGAATGGCGGAATCCAGCCCGACGTTGTAGGGAGATTCCTGCACGAACTTCTTTCTCCACGCTTCCTTGATGTTATTCTTGAATTCCACGCCGAGCGGGCCGTAGTCCCACGCGTTCGCCAGACCACCGTAGATCTCGCTTCCCGCGTACACAAACCCTCTGCCCTTGCAGAGCGCGACGATTTTTTCCATTGTCTTTTCTTGGTTTTTCATGATTGCTTTTCCGTTCACGCGGCCGGCTGCCGCGTGTCCTTTCTATGTAATTGTTTTTTTCGTAATAAAAGAAGATCAAAAGCGCGAAAACCTACCTCGCCATGCGGTTCATTTCTCTTTGTGCCATGACCAAGCGGTAATATCTTCCCTGTTTTTCCATCAGCTCGTCGTGCGTACCGAGTTCTTCCAATTCGCCCTTTTCGAACACCGCCAACTTCGTCGCGTTGCGCAAGGTCGAAAGACGGTGCGCGATCGCCACGGTCGTGCGCCCCTTGGAGAGCGCCGCCAGCGCGTCCTGGATCTGCTTTTC
>JAGHTH010000115.1 GCA_018065365.1 Candidatus Coliplasma caballi | reverse complement strand
GTACGCGGGTGCGTCGGGCGCAAAATGAAGAACTGCTCGCAAAGGTCGGCGAATTTCTGGAAGCCGACGAGGCGTTCTCGGCGCAATACGGCAATATCGAGCGGATCAAGTTGGCAACGAACGCCAAAATCGAACGCGAAGACGCAAATCATACCCGCATTCCCTGCCACGTTCTTGTGGAATCCGGCAAGGAATACATGGTTTGGGTTTCTTTGAACCGTTCTTCCGGGACGGAAGTTTATACGGTCAACGAGGTCAGGTTGATGGGCTATTGGTCAAAGGTTGCCGATTCGGCGGGAAAAAGGGATCCGGTTTTCAATTCTATTGAAACAAAATGCGAGTACACGCAGAATTTTGCGATGAAGTCGGATACATAAGGAGACGCTTTATGATTACTTACACCAAGGAAAACGGGCAAATCCAGATCGACACGGCGAAAACGAGTTACGTTATGCAGGTCAAGAACGGTTTTCTGCTGCATTTGTACTGGGGCGCGAGAATCGCCGCGGGCGATCACTCGTATTTTTACAGGGAACAGGGCAGGGCGGCGTTCTCTCCGCGCATGGAAAACTGCGGCGGGTTTATTCTCGACGATACGCCGTTGGAATATCCCTGCTGGGGCAGGGGCGATCTGCGCACGCCCGCTTTGGAGATCGAAAACCCCGACGGCAGCAACATCGTCGATCTGCGGTACGTCAGCCATTCGGTCGTTTCCGGCAAGCCGCGCATTCCGGGGCTGCCCGCGACCTACGCGGAGCATGACGGCGAGTGTGAAACTCTAAAAGTCCTTTTGAAAGACGAACTCAGCGGCGTGGAAGTTACGCTGTTCTATTGCGTCTTCGAGCAATTCGACGTGATCACGCGGTACGCCTGCATCCGCAACGGCGGGGTTGGCGCGCGGGTCATTCGCAGAGCGATGAGCGCCAGCGTCGAGTTTGACCACATCCGCTACGACGTGGTCTCGAACTTCGGAACGCATTGCAGAGAGCGCAACATCGAGCGCAGACCGCTCGCGCACGGAAGATTTCTGCTTTCTTCCCGCAGGGGCGCGTCGTCGCACGTACACAATCCTTTCTTCCTCATGACCTCGCGCTCGGCAGACGAAACGTCGGGCGACGTTTACGGGTTTGTGCTGGTGTATTCCGGCTCGTTTGCCGCCGAAGCCGCCGCGAATCAGTTTGAAGGCGCGCGTGCCATGATCGGCTTGAACCCCGAGGAATTCTCTTGGAAACTCGAAGAAAACGAAACGTTCTACACGCCCGAAGCGGTGCTTTCGTACTCGGCGGAGGGCATGGATCTGTTGTCGCACAACGTTAGTTCGCTGTTCCGCACGCGGCTGTGCAGAGGAAAGTTCCGCGACGTGCGCCGTCCGGTTTTGCTCAACAGTTGGGAAGCGTGCTATTTCTCGTTTGACGAGGAGAGATTAAAGAAGATCGGCTCGTGCTGTGCCGATCTCGGCGTGGAACTGCTGGTCATCGACGACGGGTGGTTCGGCAAGCGCGACACCGACAACTGTTCTCTCGGCGACTGGGTGGTGGACAAAAAGAAGTTACCGCACGGCATCGAGGGCGTTTACGAGCATCTGCACAAGCTCGGGATCGGGCTTGGGATCTGGTTTGAGCCGGAAATGATCTCGCCGGACAGCGATCTCTACCGTGCGCACCCCGATTGGTGTCTGCACATGGAGGACAGACCGCGTTCCGAGGGCAGAAATCAGCTGATCCTGGATCTGACGCGCAAAGAGGTCTGCGATTACCTGTACGACGCGATGGCGAAGATCCTGAAAACCGGCATGATCGCCTACGTCAAGTGGGATTTCAACCGCAACATGACCGAGGTGGGCAGCAAGTCCGTTCCGGCGGATCGGCAGAGAGAGGTCGGGCATCGGTATTACCTCGCGCTGTACGGGCTGTTGGAGCGGCTGACGACCGATTTCCCGGACGTGCTGTTTGAGTCCTGTTCGGGCGGCGGCGGTCGGTTTGACGCCGGGATGCTGTACTATATGCCGCAGGTGTGGACGTCCGACAACTCCGACGCGATCGAGCGGTTACGCATTCAGTACGGGACGTCGCTGGTCTATCCGCTTTCCGCGATGTCGGCGCACGTTTCGGCTTCGCCCAACCACCAGACCGGGCACGAGACGCCGTTTGACACCCGCTTCTGCGTGGCGCTGACCGGCTCGTTCGGGTACGAATTAGACCCGACGAAACTTTCCGACGAGGAAAAGCAAAAAGTCCTCGAGACCGGCGCGATCTACAAGGAGTACGGCGAGCGCATCGCCAAAGGGCGTTACCACCGCCTGCGCGATCCGCACGAGGAAGACTGCGCCGCTTGGTGCGTCGTTTCCGAGGATCAGTCCTTGTGCGTCGCGGGGTATGTTCTCACGCACGTGCGGATGTACGGCCCCAACGAGCGCGTTGCACTTCGCGGGCTCAAGCCCGAAGCGCTGTACAAAGAAAAGTTCTCCGGCGCGGTTTACCGCGGGGACGAGCTGATGACCTTCTGTGTTCACGCGCCTTTGTCGTTGGAGTACCGCAGTTTGTTGTGGATTTTTGAAGAGGTATAATTGTTGCTTTATGCGGGGAAAACTTTTTCCCTCGAGAAAAGCGCCAAAGGATATCCGGATCCACCGGATCCGGATATGTTCCCCGCTCCGGTTTGCGGTTCCCGAAATTTTCTGTTCGCCGACGAAGCGGCTCACAAAATTTCGACCGCGGCACGAACTCGCACTCCCTGTTTCCGCCA
>JAGHTH010000058.1 GCA_018065365.1 Candidatus Coliplasma caballi | reverse complement strand
CAGAGCGTCAGGTCAAGTCCCGCCTCGCGTTGGAACGCGTCGCGAAGACCGAGCGTATCAAGGCAGGGAAGAAAGAGATCGAAGACGAATACAAGAAGATCGCTGCCGGCTACGCGGTTGACATCGAAATGGTCAAAAAGAACATCCCCGAAGAAGGCATTTACGAGGATATCGTTCTGAAGAAAGCGGTGGAACTCCTGAAAGAGAACGCCGTGATCACCGACGAAGTCAAAGAACCCAAGAAAGCAAAACCCGCCGCAAAGAAAGCCGCTCCGAAGACTGCGAAAGCGCCTAAGGAAGAAAAAGAACCCAAGGAAGCGAAAGCACCCAAGGCGGAAAAAGCAGCTCCCAAGACCACGAAAGCGAAAAAAGCAAAAGAAGACTAAGCGGCGTGCTTTCGTCGTTTGAAAGAAGATTTCTTATTCGAAAGGATCCATAGATGGCACAAAAAAATGCCAGAGTCTGCGGTTTCTGCGGCAGATCCTGCGATCATACGATAGAATTGAATATCAACGGCGCGGACATTGCGTTCTGCGAGGATTGCATCCGCGTTTGCACGGAAGTCGCGGACAGCTACGACGATCTGCTGAGCGCGGAAGAAATCGAAGCGGATACCGCGGTACTGCCCGAAATGGACAAACTTCCGAAGCCCGCCGAGATGAAAGCGGAATTGGATCGCTATGTGATCGGTCAGGATGAAGCCAAAGTCGTTTTGAGCGTTGCGATTTATAACCACTATAAACGGATTCGCGCCATGCAGAATCATCTGGTGGCGGACACGGACGACGTGGAACTGAAAAAGAGCAACGTCCTGCTGCTCGGCCCGACGGGTGTCGGAAAAACGCTTCTGGCGCAGACCATCGCGAGAATGCTGAACGTTCCGTTCGCGATCGCGGACGCGACCACGCTGACCGAAGCGGGCTACGTCGGGGAAGACGTCGAGAACATTTTGCTCCGACTGATCCAGGCGGCTGATTTCAACGTTTCCAAAGCGGAAACGGGCATTATCTATATTGACGAGATCGACAAGATCGCCCGCAAGAGCGAAAACCGTTCGATCACGCGCGACGTTTCGGGCGAGGGCGTTCAACAGGCGCTTTTGAAGATCATCGAGGGAACGGTTTCCAACGTTCCTCCGCAGGGCGGCAGAAAGCATCCCAACCAGGAGTTCATTCAGATCAATACGTCGAACATCCTGTTTATCTGCGGCGGAGCGTTCGACGGCTTGTCCGAGATCATCAAGAACCGACTCGGCAGCTACTCCGTCGGCTTTACCGCGACGAACAACCTTCCGTCCGTAAAAACGGAGGGCGTCGAGTCGCAGGTCGAAAACGCCGACCTTGTCAAATACGGTTTGATTCCCGAGTTGGTCGGTCGTTTGCCGGTTGTTGCGGCGCTTCATCCGCTGGATGAGAACGCGCTTGCCAGAATTCTGACCGAGCCGAAGAATTCCTTGGTGCGTCAGTACCGGAAGATGCTGGAAATGGACGGCGTCGAACTGACGTTTTCCGAGGACGCGATCAAGGCGATTGCCCGCAAAGCGTATGCGACCGGAACGGGCGCGCGCGGACTTCGCGCGATTACCGAAAAAATCATGACAAAGTATATGTTTGAACTGCCGTCCGATCCGAACGTCAAGGAATTGACGATTACCGAAGAAATGATCGGCGCCTGAACCTTTTTGAAAGGAGCGAACGCATGACAGCTGTGATCCTCGCTGCCGGTATGGGAAACCGTTACGGCGGCTTGAAGCAGGTCGATCCGTTAGGGCCGTCCGGCGAATTCATCATCGACTATTCCGTTTATGATGCGATCCGTGCCGGGTTTGATGAAGTTATCTTCATCATTAAGCGCGAGAATTATGAACTGTTCCGCGAAACGATCTCCAAAAGGATCGAAGGGAAGATCCGGATCGGATACGCGTTCCAGGATCCCGATTTCCTGCCGGAAGGATGCAAGTATCCCGCCGGCAGAATCAAACCGCTCGGAACAACGCACGCGCTGTATTGCTGCAAGGACGTCGTGAAAGATTCGTTCGCGGTGTTCAACGCCGACGATTTCTACGGCTTTGAAGCGTTTGATATCGTAAAAAAGTATATGGAACGTTCCGACGGAAAGCAGTTCTGTATGCCCGGTTTCGTGGTACGGAACACGCTTTCGGAGTTCGGCTCCGTTTCAAGAGGGATCTGCCGTACCGAAGACGGATTGCTTCGCGGGATCGTCGAGCGGAAGGAGATTCTTCCCGACGGCGAAAACGCGAAATACAAAGACGGCGACGAATGGGTCGTGATCCCGGGCAGTACGCCGGTTTCCATGAATTTT
>JAGHTH010000033.1 GCA_018065365.1 Candidatus Coliplasma caballi | reverse complement strand
TTTTAATCCTTTGGAAACGCCCGCGATGTGTTCGCCCCACGCCGCACAGTTCGCGTCGTTGTCGATCGCGGCGGGCTTACCGAACTCTTTCGAAAGGATCGAAACGAACGGAATATCCTCGATCGGAAGATTGTCCGCGTAGTGCGCGATGCCTTTGTCGGTATGGACTTCGCCGGGGCAGCCGATCCCGATAAACGCGATCTCGTCTTCGGGGCACCCGCTGCCGCTTTGAACGTCTTTCACGCAGGCAATCACTGCTTCGACGAGTTCCGCCGGCGTTTTGCAGCAGGCGGTCGGTCTTTCTGCCTTGAACAGTATTTTGTAGTTTTCATCGACGATCCCCGCCTTGACGGTGGTGCCGCCGATGTCGATTCCGATTTTTTTCATGTGTTTCTCCAAAACGGACGTTCAGTCCTGCTTTCCGGGGTACTGCCCCTTTTCGATGCACTCTGCGATGTAATCCACGACCGCCTGTTTGTCCTCGCGGTAGGTAACGCCGTACCACTTCGCGTCGGTATGCAGGACCTTGATCGGCTTTCCGGTGTCTTCCATAAAGCAGCGGACGGCGGTGGGAAGGTAGTATTCTACCTTGGTCGGATCGTAAATGTGCGTCAAGAACTCTTTGAAGCCGCGTCTTGCCGATGCAAAGAATCCTTCGGTCAGCGCCCACGCGTTCATCGAAACGATGCTGTTTTCATCGACGGGATGCCACTCGCCGTATTCGAGATACGCGGTCGAGCCGTCTTCCTGTCTGCCGATCTTGGTGCGCTCCTGAATATCCGCCATCATTCCGTTTTCATCCTCGGTAACGACGCCTCTCGCGACGGTACCGTTTTCGGTCAGCGTGTTCTTCAGAACGAAGCCCGCCATGCAGCCGCACGCTTCGGTCTGTTCGGACGCGAGAAAATCGTGCATCAGCCGGAACGTCTCTTCGCCGTAAAGATCGTCGGCGTTGATGATCGCCACGCCGCCCTCGGCGTATTCTTCCGCGCAGAGCGCCGCGTGTCCGGTGCCCCACTGTTTGACTCTGCCCGCCGGAACGGAAAACCCTTCCGGAAGTTTATCGAGCCGCTGGAACGCGTAGCGGACTTTCATCTGTCTGCTGATGCGGTTGCCGACGGTCTCTTTGAACGCTTCAAGGTTTTCTTCCTTGATGACGAACACCACTTTGTCAAAGCCGGCTTTTTTTGCATCCATGATGGAATAATCAAGAATGAATTCTCCGTTCGGCCCGATGGGGTCAAGTTGTTTCAGTCCGCCGTAGCGGCTTCCCATGCCTGCGGCCATTACGATCAATGTCATAAAAAATCACGCTCCGATTCGTAGATTTGTTTTTCTTTTATAGTTTACAACAAAAATATGAAATTGTAAAGAGAAAAATCAAAAAAACAGTTGACAAAATGCAGGAAAAAGTTTATAATTTTTGTACTCATCTACCGAATAACTCTTTTTTGAGGAGGATATACTATGAAAACCGTTCGTTTGGGTGTAATCGGACTCGGCGCACGCGGAAGATTTATCGTGCGTGATCCGTTGGTCCCGCTGGCAAAGGAGGGCGTGCTCGAGATCGTCGCGCTTTGCGACTACTACGACGACCGCGTCAAAGAGCAGGCGGATTTTGTGGAGGAACACACCGGCAAGAGACCGTTCTGCACTTCCGATTATAAAGAAGTGCTGAAGCAGGACATCGAGGCGGTGCTGATCTTAAGCGCGTGGGAGTCCCACGTGGAGATCGCCACGGCTGCGATGCGGGCCGGAATTCACGTCGGCATGGAGGTCGGCGGCGGATATTCCGTTGAGGATTGCTACCGATTGGTCCGCACCTATGAGGAGACGGGCATTCATTGTATGCTTCTGGAGAACTGCTGCTACGGCAGACGCGAACTGATGGCGCTGAATATGGTGCGCCAGGGTGTGTTCGGAGATATCGTGCATTGCGTCGGCGGCTATAACCACGATCTGCGCGAGGAGATTGCCGACGGCGAGAAGAACCGCCATTACCGTCTGCGCAACTATCTGGAACGCAACTGCGAGAACTATCCCACGCACGAACTCGGGCCGATCATGGCTGTTCTGAACATCAACCACGGCAACCGTATGATCGCGCTGAACTCCGTCGCTTCCTGTTCCAAGGGCGTGGAGACCTTCATCCGCGACAAACGTCCGGACAGCGCGCTGGTCGGCGAGCATTTCAATCAGGGCGACGTCGTTACTACCATTATTAAATGTGCGGACGGCCAGACGATCACGATGACGCTGGATACCACGCTGCCCAGAATGTATTCCCGTGCTTTCACGGTGCGCGGAACGAAAGGAATGTACTGCGAGGACGGCGACTATATCCATATGGATGGCGACGACGAGTTCAACGACGTCGTCAAGGTTGCCGGCAACGCCGAGAAATATTCCGATCAGTACGAGCATCCGCTCTGGAAAGAATATAAGAACAATCCTACCGGCGGACACGGCGGCATTGACTGGCTGGTCTATAACGCGTTTGTCAAGAGCGTCGCGGACGGAACGACTCCTCCGATCGACACTTACGACACCGCGACGTTGCTCGCCATTTCTCCGCTTTCCGAGGCGTCGGTCGCTATGGGAGGCGCTCCCGTTGCGATCCCCGACTTTACGGGCGGCAGATGGGTGCTGCGCAAAGAAAACCCCGATCACGTCGGCGGAGAATACGAACTGTTTTGATCATTTGAAATTTGCTTAAATATTACACACTTTTCCAAAAAGATGTTGTTGACAACAGGAAAAGAATGTGGTAATATATGGGAACATCGCGAGCGAAGCCAAAGCGCAAAGCGAGAGGTCGGGAGTCATGAAGACGAACGGATAGAAAAGGGAAATAAAAAAGTCGAAAAACTTTTAAAAAACCCCTTGACAAACGGGAGATGATGTGATATACTGACCAAGCGCCTGTGAGAGCGGGAGCGGTTCGGACATTGAAAATTGAACAACAAACGAAAGTACAAAGAAGTACACATGTGAGAAGCATCGAGAGAGATTT
>JAGHTH010000002.1 GCA_018065365.1 Candidatus Coliplasma caballi | reverse complement strand
GACGGCGCAGAACCGCAAAAGAAAAAAGAATATATTATTCGTTAATAGGAAGAAAGAGCACAGACAAGCTGCGCTCTTTCTTTTTATATTTATTATATTTTTATTATATTTTTCTTTTGCTTTGAACGATCCTCACTCTCGCAATATTCATATATTGCTTCGGTTCGGATCGTCCAATCTGCATCCCTCTGAGCAAGGTCTCCGGTCGGTAATATGCCAAGGTGGGTGCCAACAGATACACCGACCTTGTCAGAGTGCGCAGAGCGCGGCTTCGGGAGAAAATCGTTCAATCTGCCCGGGGTGTGCAGAACGTTCTGGAAAGGCGCGAACTTGTGAGCGGTTTTCCGAGCGCCGCCGTTGAGGGTTTACTTGGCAGAAGCACAAAAGCGGCGCATTCTGACGCAGTCTCCGGCTGGTTGCAGACCGGGGTCTCCGGCTGGTTGCAGACCGGGGTTGGTGCAGAAAAAATTTTCTTTGATTTGATAATGCTTTTTACACAGGTTCTTTTTTGAAAGGGGGCGGGGAAGACTTTTTTCCCCAAAGAAAAAAGTTTTCCCCGCGATTCATCCCAAGACAAGAAAACTTCTTAAATTTTTTTGCCTATTCCTATTGACAAACGGCAATTATATGAGTATAATAACAAATTGCGTATTTATGGAATAACATAGAGCGCGAAAAAGCAAAGAAAGGAGAAAAACATGCCTACATTTAACCAATTGGTGAAACAAGGCCGTCATGACAAGGTTTGGAAGTCGAAAGCACCGGCTCTGCAGAAAGCGACGAACTCTTTGAAGAGCATTGCTGTTGACCAGTCCGCTCCCCAGAAGAGAGGCGTCTGCACGAAGGTTGCGATCAAGACTCCTAAAAAGCCGAACTCTGCGCAGAGAAAGATCGCCAGAGTCAGACTTTCCAACGGAATGGAAGTAACGGCGTACATTCCCGGTATTGGCCATAACCTTCAGGAGCACTCTGTCGTTCTGATCAGAGGCGGAAGAGTTAAGGACCTCCCCGGTGTGCGTTACCACATCATCCGCGGTACCTTGGATACGCAGGGCGTTGCCAAGAGAAACCAGGCCCGTTCCAAATACGGCGCAAAGAAGCCGAAGGCCGGCAAGTAATCCGGGACTGAAAAGACAGTCCGAAGCCACAAAGTCCGAAAAAACGGACGTTAAAGTGCATGAAATATTTGGCGCGTACAGACGTGCGCGAAGAAATAGATCGCACTTGACGGAAATCGATTTTTCGAGTACCTGTGAACTCATTGAACGCGCGAAAAAGCGCGATCACTAATGAAGGAGGGAAGTAAAGTGCCCAGAAGAGAACATGGATTCAAAAGAGAAGTGCTGCCGGATCCGATTTACGGATCTCAGCTCGTCACGAAACTGATCAACGGGATCATGGAGGACGGCAAGAAAGGCGTTGCACAGAAGATCGTTTACGAAGCGTTTGAGAAAGTCGCGGAGAAATCCGGTCAGGACGCTCTCGAAATGTTTAAGAAAGCGCTCGGCAACATTATGCCTTCTCTGGAAGTCAAAGCGGTACGCCGCGGCGGCTCCAACTATCAGGTTCCTATGGAAGTTCGTCCGGAGAGACGTCAGACGCTCGGTCTGCGTTGGCTCGTAACCTACGCAAGACAGCGTGGCGAACGTACCATGGCTGATAGACTTTTCGGCGAGATCATGGATGCCTGCGAAGGTATCGGCGGCGCCGTGAAGAAGAAAGAAGACACTCTCAAAATGGCAGAAGCAAACAAGGCATTCGCTCACTACAAGTGGTAAGCGAAAGCGATCGTTTGCAAGCCGACAAACAACAAAAAGGAGAAAGTTATGCCGAGAAAGACTCCGCTTGAACAAACGAGAAATATCGGTATCATGGCGCACATCGACGTAGGTAAAACGACGACCACCGAGCGTATCCTGTATTACACGGGTAAGACTCACAAGATCGGTGAGACGCACGAGGGCTCCGCGACGATGGACTGGATGGAGCAGGAGCAGGAGCGCGGAATTACCATTACTTCCGCCGCTACGACTTGCTTCTGGGGAGAGCACCGCATCAGCATCATCGACACTCCCGGCCACGTGGACTTTACCGTGGAAGTGGAGCGTTCGCTGCGCGTCCTCGACGGTTCCGTAACCGTTCTGTGCGCGAAGGGCGGCGTGGAACCCCAGTCCGAAACCGTTTGGCGTCAGGCCGACAAGTATAAAGTTCCGCGTATGTGCTATGTCAACAAAATGGACATCATGGGTGCGGACTTCTATCGTGTCGTGAACATGATCCGCGAGCGTTTGAAAGCAAACGCTGTGCCGATCCAGCTTCCGATCGGAAAAGAAAACTACTTCAGAGGAATCGTTGACCTCGTTCGCATGAGAGCAGAGGTCTATCTGAATGAAGACGGTACCAAGTACGAAGAACAGGACATTCCGGAAGAACTGCTCGAAACCGCAAAGGAATACCGCGCGAATCTGATCGAGCATTGCGCCGAAGTCGATGACATCATCGGAGAGAAGTTCTTGATGGACGAAGAGCCGACGATCGAAGACATCAAGCGCGCGATCCGTACTTCCTGCATCGCGAACAAGATGGTCCCCGTCTGCTGCGGTTCTTCCTATAAGAATAAGGGCGTTCAGCTGCTGCTGGATGCGATCGTCGATTATATGCCTTCGCCTCTCGACGTGCCGAACATCAAGGGTGTCAACCCCGAAACCGGCGAAGAAGAGGAAAGAAAGACCAGCGACAACGAGCCCTTTGCCGCTCTGGCGTTCAAGATCATGACCGACCCGTTCGTCGGCAAGTTGTGCTTCATCCGCGTCTATTCCGGTAAGATCAAACCCGGCGACGTGGCGTACAACCCGATCAAAGACAACACCGAGCGTTTCTCCCGTATCATGCTGATGCACGCAAACCACCGCGAAGAAGCGGAAGAGATCATGGCAGGCGAAATCGCCGGCGTTATCGGTATCAAGAACACGACGACCGGTAACACGCTGTGCGATCCGAACCACCCGATCATCCTGGAATCCATGGAATTCCCGGAGCCCGTTATCCGCGTTGCCATCGAGCCGAAGACCAAAGCAGGTCAGGAAAAGATGGGTATTGCGCTGTCCAAGCTGGCTGAAGAAGACCCGACCTTCAAGGCATATACCGATGAAGAAACCGGGCAGACCATCATCGCCGGCATGGGTGAATTGCATCTGGAAATCATCGTCGATCGTCTGCTGCGCGAATTCCGCGTCGAAGCAAACGTCGGCAAGCCGCAGGTTTCCTACCGTGAGACCATTACGCAGAAAGCGGACGAAGACTGCAAGTACGTCAGACAGTCCGGTGGTAAAGGTCAGTACGGTCATGTCAAGATCACGATCGAACCCAACGAACCCGGCAAGGGCTTCGAGTTCATCAACAACGTGGTCGGCGGCAACATTCCGAAGGAATATATCCCCGCTGTCGAAGACGGTATCAAGGGCGCGATGCTGTCCGGTGTTCTTGCCGGTTACAACGTCGTTGACGTCAAGGTTACCCTGTACGACGGTTCGTATCACGAAGTTGACTCTTCCGAAATGGCATTCAAGATCGCCGGTTCTATGGCGTTCAAGAACGCAATGCGCAAGGCAGCCCCCGTGCTGACCGAGCCGTTCATGAAGGTGGTCGTGATCGTTCCCGACGACTATATGGGCGATATCATCGGCGACTTCTCGTCCCGCCGCGGCAACATCAAAGAGATGGAACCGCTGGTAGGCGGCGGTCAGCAGATCACGGCGTACGTTCCGCTGGCAAATATGTTCGGTTACGCAACCGATCTGCGTTCCAAGACGCAGGGCCGCGGCACTTACGTTATGGAGCCCTCTCACTACGAGCAGGTTCCGAAGTCCATTCAGGAGCAGCTTGTCGCAGAACGCGTCAAGAAATAAGCGCTTCGCGGATGGAAATACGGTTTTTGAGGCGGAAAGTCGGGGGTTTTTTGCAAGAAAAACGGAAAACCTCTTGACAGAGTCCAAAAAAACTGTATAATAGAAAGCAAGAAAAAAATAATTTCAAAAAACGGAGGATGCTAACAATGGCAAAAGCTAAGTTTGAAAAAACCAAACCGCATATTAACATTGGTACCATCGGTCACGTTGACCATGGCAAAACCACTCTGACCGCAGCCATCACGAAAGTTCTGTCTCTCAAAGACGGCAACATCGAATTCCTGGCTTACGATCAGATCGATAATGCTCCTGAGGAAAGACAGAGAGGCATTACCATCAACACCAGACACGTTGAGTATCAGACGGATGCGCGCCACTATGCGCACGTCGACTGCCCCGGCCATGCTGACTATGTCAAGAACATGATCACCGGTGCTGCTCAGATGGACGGCGCGATCCTGGTCGTTGCTGCAACGGACGGTCCTATGCAGCAGACCCGTGAGCACATCCTGCTTGCTCGTCAAGTAGGCGTGCCCGCAATCGTTGTCTTCATGGACAAGTGCGACCTCGTCGATGACCCCGAACTGCTCGAGATCGTCGAAATGGAAATCAGAGATCTGCTCTCCGAGTACGAATTCCCGGGCGATGATACTCCTATCGTTCAGGGCTCCGCTCGTGAAGCACTGCTCTGCGAATCCAAGGATCCTTCCGATCCCGCTTACGCACCGATCCTCAAACTGATGGATGAGGTTGACTCCTTCATCCCGACTCCTCCCCGTAACGAGACCGAGCCCTTCCTGATGCCTGTCGAGGACGTCTTCTC
>JAGHTH010000016.1 GCA_018065365.1 Candidatus Coliplasma caballi | reverse complement strand
ATGGATTGGACGAACAACTCGGTCAGCGGCGCATCCGTTTCCAAATGCCGCGGCACGAAAACGGTGCTTGCGCAGATCGAAAAATCGGCGACGCGGCAGTACGATCTGGTCATCCTGCACGGCGGTGTCAACGACGCGTGGGACAAAGCGCCGGTCGGCGAAATGACGAGCGGCTTCGATCCGGCGAAATTCGACGTTTCCACCTTCGCGGGCGGTCTGGAAATGACCATCTGGAAAGCGGTTACCTCTTTCCCGGCGGCGCAGCTCGGCTATATCGTAAACTTCCGGCTGCCCAAAGCAAAGGTCGAGAGTTTGCACGATATGTCGGCGTACTTTGAGCTTGCAAAAAAGATCTGCGACAAATGGAGCGTTCCGTACCTCGATCTGTATAACGACGAGGAGATCAACAAAAAATTGGAGGTTTCGACCTCTACGACCTATCTTTACGACAGTATTCACCCGAGTACCGCCGGCTACGAGGTGCTGTACCCCGTGGTCGAGGCGTGGGTAAAGGAGCTTGCCATGCACATGAATGACGAAACACCGCTGAACGTTCTTCCCGCCGTGCGCGAATGGAAGAGCGAGTCCGGGAAATTCATACCGAAAAAAGAGATGAAGGTCGTCCTCGAACGTGCGGATCTTCTGTCCGACGCGCAGAAAGCGATCGTCGGGGAGTATTTTGAGGACATCCTCGGCTATTCCGTCGGCATTTCCGTCGGAACGCCTGTCGCGGGAGACTTGTATCTTACCGATTCCAAAGATTCTTCGCTCGGAACGGAGGGCTACACGCTCGACGCCGGGGAGATCGTCAAGGTGTCCGCGCCCGGTGCGACCGGCCGTCTGTACGGCGTGATCACGTTCTTGCAGTCCTGCTACGCCGACGGGTTCTTCCCCTGCGGAAAAGTCCGGGATTATCCGGCGTATCCGATCCGCTCGGGCATGATCGACGTGGCGCGCTGCTGGATCCCGATGGACTATCTGACCGAGATGACCAAGTATTTCGCGTGGTTCAAACTCAACGAGATCCACATTCACATCAACGACAACGCCGGCGACGGCAAGGGATATTACCGCCTGGAAAGCGACGTGCCGGGGCTGACCTCGACGCAGCACTACACCAAGGACGAATACCGCGCGTACCAGAAGCAGATGCGCGAGTACGGCATCGACGTGGTTACCGAGATCGACACCCCCTCCCACGCAAGATGCTTTAACGCCGCGGTGCCTTCCTTGATGAAGGACAGCGCGCACCTGAACATCGAAAAGCCCGAAACGCTGCAGTTCGTGAAAGACCTTTGGGATGAGTACATCACGGGCGACGACCCGGTGTTCATTTCCAAAACGGTCCACATCGGTACCGACGAGTACCTGGAGGGGTACAACGAGCAGATGCGCGCCTACACCGACGCGCTGATCAAGTTCATCCGCTCGCGCGGGCTGACACCGCGATTCTGGGCAGAGTTCGGCAAGAACGGCATCAACGGCAAAACGCCCGTTTCCGGCGACGCGCAGGCGAACTACTGGGCGGTCGATCTTTCGGACATTAATGTGATGCTCGACATGGGCTACGACATCGTGAACTCCTGCGGGCCGGCGCTCTATTCCGTGCCGGGCTTCGACGGGACCTATTTTTACGATTACTATGACCTTGCGACGATGTACAAAACGTGGCAGGTCAACTACATGGGCAAAACCGCGGACACGGCGATCGACCCCGACCACCCGAAGCTGATGGGTGTTTCGTTCGCACAGTGGAACGAGCAATGGTTTACTTACAGCGGTTTTTCGCGGTTTGACATTTTCGACAGACTGCGCTATCAGGTCTGCTTCGTCGGCGAAAAGGGCTGGTGCGGAATGCAGACGGCAGGCATCGACGCGAGAAATTTCGTGGAGCGGTTTAACAAGCTTTCCGTTCTCGCGGGCGGTACCAACCCGGCGCGCACGGCGGCGCTGCCGATCACGGAAAAGACGGTCGGGGACACCAAGTCGGTCGGTTTTGACTATCTGCTCGACGCGGATCTGACGGTTTCCGATTACGATTGCGACGTCTTCTCCGGCGAAGACGGGCGGCTGTACATCAATAAAAAAGGCAACCTCTGCTTTGACAGAGAAACCTACACGTTCACGTTCCCGTGCGTGCTGCCGAAAGGCGACGTCAACGTCAAACTGTATTGCGACAACAAGGAAACGCTGCTGATCGTGGACGACACCTGGTTCTACGAGCCGGTCAACAACCACAGCCCGAAAGTGATCCACAGTTCGACGTTCGTGCTGCCGCTCGAAACGATCGGAAGCAAGGGCTGCAAGGTCAAGGCGTTCACGGTGGACAAACCCGATTTCACGCCGTACGATTACCTCGAAAACCAAAACCTCGCGCTGAACAAGCCGACCGAGGTCAGCGGACAGGAAGTTCCGGATAAGCTGCTCAAGGAGTGGGCGGTGGACGGCGATCCCGCGACGCGCCTTTCGTTCGCAAACCAGGTCGATGAACAATGGCTGGTGGTCGATCTGGAAAAGGTGTACACGGTCGATCACGTCGTGATCAAATTCTTTGAGCATACCGCGAACTACGAACTGCTGGTTTCGACCGACGGAAAGAACTTTACCAAGGTGTACGAACTGAAAGACGGCAAGAGCGGCGACCGGAACATTACCGACGACATCACGTTTACGCCCGTCAAAGCGCGGTACGTCAAATACGTGCAGAAGTCGCGCTGGTATATGCCGGATTACCACAAGTATTATTCCGGCGGCATCAGCGAATTTGAGGTCTATGCCGGCGGCGCGGATCACACGGAGTTGCTTGAACAGGCGAAAAAGCGCACCGACAAGACCGTAAACGAGATCCTCAAAGAGATCGAAGCGTATCGGAAGAAATCCCGTATGTTCATTCCGCACTTGGAAGGGCTGATCCGCAAATTGCAGGAAGCGCTCGACGAGGCGGGCAAGCTGCCGAAAGGCGACGTCAACGGCGACGGAAAGGTCGATGCGTTTGACTACATGATGACCAAGACCACCGTCCTCGGCACTTACGTTCCCGAAGCGGACGCGAAAGAACGAATGGACGTGAATACCGACGGAAGCGTGGACGCGTTTGATTATCAGATGATCAAATCGGTCGTGCTGGGTACGCTGAAACTGTGAGCGTTCCGAAGACAACCCGAACAAAAAAAGAAACGCAGGCGAAATGCTTGCGTTTTCAGATTACTGACAACCCCGTCTGTTTCAAATCCATTCGTCAAAATACCCGAAACACCGCAAAAGCCCTCATTTTACCGCCCGGCTTTCGGTAGCGCTTGCCTTCCTCCGGGAGGAAGGTG
>JAGHTH010000142.1 GCA_018065365.1 Candidatus Coliplasma caballi | reverse complement strand
CAGTCTGCACTTTGTTTGCCTTGTCGTATTTGGTGTAATACCATTTTTCGCCTCTCCAGTTGAGTGCGTTCTTCGGGGGATTGTTGTCAAGGCCTTCCCACCAAACGGTGTTGTCGTCCAGGTTATGAGCAACGTTCGTGAAGATCGTGCCCTGCATCGTGGAAGCCAGCGCGTTGGGGTTGGATTTGACGTTGGTTCCGGGAGCGACGCCGAAGAAACCGTTCTCGGGGTTGCACGCCCAAAGTCTGCCGTCGGGACCTTTGCGGATCCATGCAATATCGTCGCCGACGCACCAGACCTTGTAGCCCTTGTTGCGATAGGTTTCCGGCGGGATGAGCATTGCCAGGTTGGTTTTACCGCATGCGGACGGGAATGCAGCGGAAATATATTTGATTTCGCCCTTCGGGTTCTCGATGCCGAGGATCAGCATATGCTCAGCCATCCAGCCCTCGTTCTTGCCGAGGTAGGAAGCGATACGGAGTGCAAAGCACTTCTTGCCGAGCAGAACGTTTCCGCCGTAACCGGAGTTGATCGACCAAATGGTGTTGTCTTCCGGGAAGTGGCAGATATAGCGTTCATTTTCATCCATGTTTGCTCTTGCGTGCAGACCTTTGATGAAGTCGCAGTCGGTACCCATTGCTTCCAGAACGTTAAGGCCGACTCTGGTCATGATGATCATGTTCAGCACGACATAAATGGAGTCAGTCAGCTCGATGCCGTTCTTTGCGAAATCGGAACCGACAACGGACATGGAGTAGGGGATGACGTACATGGTTTTGCCGGTGTAGGAACCCTTGTAGAGCTTGGTCAGCTTTGCATAGCATTCAACCGGATCCATCCAGTTGTTGGTGTTGCCGGCGTCTTCCTTCTTGCGAGAGCAGATAAAGGTTCTGCCTTCTACACGAGCAACGTCGTTGACGGCGGTTCTGTGCAGATAGCAGCCGGGGAGTTTCTCCTGGTTCAGCTTGAACAGTTCGCCGGAAGCACATGCTTCTGCACGAAGCTTTTCGGCCTGTTCTTCAGTGCCGTCGATCAGAACGATGTCCTTCGGGTTTACGAGGGCAACCATTTCGTCGATCCAGGCATTGACTTTGGTGTTCTTAATACCGAGATTGTTGTTCATAATAAATCCTCCTGTTCAACAACTCTATTTTATTTTCTTTTTACAAATGGAATCAGCGATCACCGCAAATGCTTGGATCGGAAGATCTTCGCCGCGGACGTCCGCTTTAAGTCCGCATTCCGCAAGAATCTCGGCACAATCCGTTTTGCCTAACGACGGGAAATAGGAGCAAAGCGCATTGCAGAGCGTTTTTCGCCTTTGCAGGAAAGCGGCTTTGATGATTTCAAAAAACAGTTTTTCGTCCTGAACCTTGACGGGTGGACTGTCGTACAGATCCAAACGGATCACGGCGCTATCCACTTTCGGAGGAGGAGAAAAATTTCCGGCTGTAACAAGAAACAGTTTCCGAACGGAAGCGTAGTACTGAATCGAAGCGGTAATTGCGCCGTAATCTTCCGTACCGTACGCGGAAACGAGTCGGTTGGCAACTTCCTTCTGAACCATGACCGTGATGCTGCGGAAACCGCATTTGCTTTCCAACAGCTTCATCAGGATTGGTGTCGTGATGTAATAGGGGAGGTTGGCACAAACGCAGACCGGCATACCGGGAAATCGTGATCGAATCAATTCATCGAGATCCGTTTTCATGATATCCTGCTCGATCAGTTCGATGTTCGGATACGCGGAAAACTTTTCGGTCAGCGGAGCGATCAGTTCATGGTCGATTTCGACCGCAACGACTTTTTTGACAGTCGGAGCAAGTTTCAGTGTCAAAGCGCCGAGACCGGGTCCGATCTCCAATACGCCGCAATTTTCATCTACGCCGCTTTCTTTAACGATTCGTTCGGGAACGGCGGGATTGTTGAGAAAATTCTGCCCGTATTTCTTTTTCTTACGAAACTGTTCAGCCATTTTGCTTTGTTTTGGAAATGCCTTCCCAAAGACCGGAAAGGTAAGTGGCACCGAGCGCGCGGTCATAAAGTCCGTATCCGGGTTTTCCGGTTTCTCCCCAGATCATTCTTCCGTGATCGGGACGCAGATAGCCGTCGAAACGGTGGTTTACAAGGACTTCCATCAATCCATAAATATCCAACGAACCGCAATCGGTAGGATGACCGGTCTCATTGAAATCTCTCTGTCCTACAAGACGGATGTTTCTTGCGTGAACGAAATGAACTTTTCCTTCTGCGCAATACTTGTCTGCCAACCGGACAACGTCATTCTCCTTGGAAGCTCCGAGCGAGCCGGTGCAGAGCGTCAGTCCGTTGTAATCGGACGGATTTAACCGAAACAGTCTGTCAAGATTCTTTTCGCCCGTGATGATGCGGGGAAGTCCGAAAATACCCCAGGGCGGATCATCCGGATGAATTGCCATTTTGACGTCATATTCCTCGCAAACAGGAATGATCGCGTCAAGGAAGTAGCCCAGATTCTCGAACAAACGGTCCTCGGTCATACCCTTGTATTCGTCGAGCAGACGATTGAGTCCGTCTTTTGTATAACTTTCATCCCAGCCGGGCAATGAAAGGTTTCCGGTACGGGGATCCATGGCAAGCACTTGCTCATCGCGGTAGATCAGCGAAGTGGAGCCATCGGTATTTTTATGATACAGCTCACTACGGAGCCAATCGAAAACCGGCATAAAGTTGTAGCAGATGCATTTGACACCCGCTTCGCCGAGCCGGCGGATATTTTCACAGTAAGCGCTGATATATTGATCGCGCGAGGGCTTCCCGAGTTTGATATCCTCGTGGACAGGAACGCTTTCCACGCATTCAAAGGCAAGTCCGTGCGCGTTGGCTCTCGATTTCAAATCGGCGATGCTTTCACGGCTCCAAACGCCGCCGGGGGCAATGTCATAGACCGCGGAAACGACGCCGTGCATGGTCGGGATCTGTGAAATATACTCTAACGGAATGCTGTCTTTCGGACCGTACCACCGGAACGATAATTTCATGCTTCTCCCAACTCCTTTCAAACATCCATATATACCCTTATATCATACACTAATATTATAGCACCTTTTTTGAATAAGTCAAGGGTAATCGAGCGATTTTTATCCGTGCTTCTCCAGATTTTGTAAATTTTCCGTGATCCTGGAGCGACCTCTCCATGAAAACGCGTACGACCGAAAAGTTTCGTCATTCATTTGGGCGATTTCTTCCGAAGAAAAATTACCGTGAACGTGTTCTTTGAAGAATGGAATCGCCGAAAACATTCTGTCTGTATTCATTGGGCAAACTTCTTGGCAGCGATCGCAACCCCATGCAATTTTGTTCTCTGCGAGAAGAAACTTATTCGATTGCGTCAGGATTTTTTTCTGCGATATCATGGAAAGACAATTCTCTGTGGAAAAGCCATCCGGTTGTATTGCACGCCCGGGACAATTTTTTATACATGTCTCACAATTGATGCAGCCCCGGATTTCAACTGTATGACACGGAAGTTCCGCATCGGTCAGTATCGATCCGATAAAGACATAACTGCCGTATCGTTCGTTGATCAAAAGGGAATTCTTTCCGATCACGCCAAGGCCTGCTTTTGCGCAGGCGATTTTTTCGACGATCGGGGAATGATCTGCAAACCCATAAAAATGAAACTCCGGGCAAAGTTCCGACAAGGATTTGAAAAGGCGGTCTTTCAAGCCCGAAAAATAGGAGTGATAATCCGGGATATGTGCGTAAACGGATACGCCGTCCGAAAAGCGTTCTCCAGAATCGTAAGGAATCAGAAACAGCACGATACTCTTGACTCCCTCCGGAACAAGATGAGCGTGCAGGAT
>JAGHTH010000190.1 GCA_018065365.1 Candidatus Coliplasma caballi | reverse complement strand
ATATAATATCATATTCCGAGTTCATTGTCAATAAAAATAGCACTTATTTCAGAAAGAAATCCCTTTTTTGCATCAAAATTTCCATGGCTTTCCCACGATGGCTGACTTCGTTTTTACGATCGCCGTCCAATTCGGCAAACGTTTTTCCGAAGGGCTCGTAATAAAAGACAGGATCGTAGCCGATACGCCCCTCGCCGCGCATCTCCCGGAGAATCTTTCCTTCACAGGTACCGCGTACCGTCAAAGAAGTTCCGTCCGGTTTGACAACGCAGATGCACGACACGAATCGAGCCGTTCGCCGATCGTCCGGAACGTCTTTCAGCTCGCGCAAAAGCTTTTCGATATTCGCAGAATCATTTCCATGTTCTCCTGCGTAGCGAGCCGAGAAAACACCCGGCGCTCCGTCGAGTGCATCCACTTCAAGACCGCTGTCATCGGCAATGCAGACAGCGCGGGTTTGTGCGCAAACCGTGTTGGCTTTCAAGAAAGCATTTTCCTCAAAAGACGTTCCGTCTTCCGCAATTTCCCCCGTAAACCCGGCGTCGCGCAGCGGGATCAATTCGGTTTCCGGAAGAAACAACGAAAACATACGGCGGAATTCTTTTAATTTGTGTGCGTTATCCGATGCAAGAACGATTTTCATTTTTGAATCTCCTGCCCGTCAAAAAACGCACTGATAAACTCTGCACCGTCAAACGGCTGCAAATCGTCAATTCCTTCTCCGACGCCGATGTACTTGACGGGAATTCCGAGTTCTCTGCGAATGGCAAGGACGATGCCGCCTTTTGCGGTACCGTCAAGTTTCGTTAAAACGAGTCCGGTAATCTCCGCGGCTTTGCGGAATTCTTTTGCCTGGATCAAAGCATTCTGCCCTGTGGAAGCATCCAGAACCAACAGCGTGTCGCGATTTGCATCCGGCAGTTCTCTGTCGATCACGCGGTTGATTTTTGCAAGTTCGTCGATCAGATTCTTTTTGTTGTGCAAACGTCCTGCCGTGTCAACGATCAGAACGTCAACATCTTGCTTTTTCGCAGCGCCGGCAGCGTCAAACACGACTGCCGCGGGATCAGCGCCCTCTTTCTGACGAATCAGCGGAACATCGCTTCTTTCAGCCCAGACTTCCAGCTGCTCGATTGCGGCGGCACGAAAAGTATCCGCTGCGCAAAGCATGACTTTCTTGCCCTGCTCTTTCAGGCAGTGTGCAATTTTACCGATGGACGTCGTTTTCCCCACACCGTTGACACCGATGACGAGAATCACGGATAGACCTGCACCGATGTTCAGTTCTTCGCCTTGACCGACAAGTTCTTCCAGGATGTTCTGGAATTCGATTCTTGCCGGTGCCATTTCTTTGATCTTCTGCTCTTTTAAGCGTTCACGTAACGTCTCGGTAATGTATTCCGACGTTTCCACGCCAACGTCTGCCATGATCAAAAGATCGGTCAGTTCCTCAAAGAAATCATCATCAACCTTGTCTCCGGAACCGAAAAGCTGATCTACCGGTTTGAGAAGCGCGTCTTTCGTTTTCTGAAGGCCGGATTTCAATTTATCGAAAAAGCCCATTTAATTCGTGTACTCCTTAATATTCTCCTCCATTTTGGAGAGGTTGAGTTTCATATAGTCCGAAATACCCTTCTGATGCATGGTAACACCGTACAGAGTATCCGCGTGTTCCATCGTGCCGCGACGATGCGTGATCACGATATACTGCGTCTTTTCGCTGTGCGCTCGGATATAATCCGCAAACTTATTGAGGTTTACGTCATCGAGTGCGCTCTCGATCTCGTCGAAAATGCAGAACGGCGCGGGATTGACCGATTGCAAAGCAAGATAGAGCGCGATCGCCGCAAACGATTGCTCGCCGCCGGACAGCAGAGAAATGCTTCTGACGCTCTTTCCGGGCGGTCTTAAGATAATGTCAATGCCGCATTCAAGCGGATTCTCCGGATCCTGCAACTCGATTCTTGCGGAACCGCCGCCGAACAATTCGATAAAGACCTCCGAAAAGCTCGCGTTGATCTGCTGGAAGGTATTCACAAAGCTGTCTTTCATTTCGATTTCCAGTTTTGCGATCGTACTGTCCAGACTTCTTCTCGTCTTCTGAAGATCCTCTACCTGCGTTGAAAGGAAATCATAGCGTTCTTTCGTCTGCCGATATTCTTCCACGGCGTTAACGTTGATCACACCCATGGAACGAATTTTTGCCTTCAAAGAAGCAAGACGCGATTGTGCCTTATCCATCTTTTCGGGCGGCAGGCGAAGCGGCTCTGCGTCCGAATAGGTCATTTCATATTCATCCCAGAGTTTTCCGGTAACGGCGTCAAATTCTTCCGTAACGCGACGGAAGTTGTTTTCTTCGTTGGCCATTCGGACAAACGCGTTTTCCCGTTCGGTTTGTGCTTCTTTATGCTGTCTGCGGATGTCGGCAAGTTTCTGTTCCTGCGCTTCCCTGCCTCCGATCAGTTCGGAAAGTTTTTGCTCCGACGCGGCAATGCCTTTTTCCGCTGCTGCAATCTTTTCTTCCAGCACGGAAATGCGATTCCCGCGCTCCATAATGCTGTTCTGCGAAGAAGCAACCGTTACGCGCAGATTCTTGACACGTTCGAGAATAGACGCGAGATTAGAAGAAAGTTGAGACATCTGAACGGAAACGGTGTCAACAACGGAGCGTTTGGAAATCTGTACGATCCGCATTGCGTTAAGATCCTCGTAAGAGGAACTCTCCGCGGCACGCGCCTCTTCAACGGCTTGCTTCGCATCGAAACATTCTTTTTCGGCTTCCGAAACGGTCTTTTCGCTTTCAGCCGCAAAAACGTGCAGCTGATCCAACTGATTCTGCAAATCAAGAAGCCCGTTTTCGCCTGCAGAGCGTCCCGCTTCGATCGTTTCAATGTGCGATTTTTCTTCCTCGATACGAACGAGATAGCCGTTTACTTCATTCTCAAATCCGTCATATACGGTCTTCTTTTCGATGGCAGACGCGTCGTCTGCAAGCGCCTGTTCTTCGAGAGACGCAATGGATCGTTTCAGATGGGATGCTTCCTGCTCTTTATTCAAAAGCTGCGCGTTTAGTTCCTTGATTTCCCCGCTCAATCGTTCAATATCCATCGCTCGCGTAAATACGCCGACCTTTTTCGCT
>JAGHTH010000031.1 GCA_018065365.1 Candidatus Coliplasma caballi | reverse complement strand
GAGCGCGGCGGGCAGTTTCTCCCGCCCGGCTCTGCCCGCGCAGATCTCCCGGACGCGTTTGATGCCGAGATATTTCAGGCAGGCGGGCAGGGCGTCGAGTTATTCGCAGGAAAAATTCCGTGCGCGCAAGAACGCGTACAGTTCTTCGCCGGTCGGAGATTCGCTGCCTCCGCGGGCGCATTCGGTCAGAAAGCCGGAGAGTTCTTCCGCAAGGTGCGCGTACGCGCGCGGAAAGCCGGCACGGGCGGCGTCTTTTGCCGCTCCCGCCAGCAGACGCCCGTTTTCGACAAGCGTTTCGCCCGCGCTGCCGCTCCGGACGGCAGCGGCGATTTCACGCGTGAAAGATCGCATTCGCAAGGTTTTGTTCGTCCTTTCCTCGTCTTTTTCGTTCCGAGTGTTGCCGCTTTGCCTCGGTTGTAGTCAAAATTCACAAAAAAATCACCACTTTTTTATCGATATTCGTGTAGCATTCATTCGATTCGTGTGGTATAATAGAAGCGATCAAAAAAACTTGTCGCCGTGAACGAAGCGGCGGCCGTTTCAAACAAATACGTTCAAGAAAGAAAAGAGAGGAAAAGTAATCATGGCAAGAACGAAAATCGACCGCAGAATCATCAAAACCAAGAAAGCAATCAACAACGCGCTGCTTCAGCTGTTGAGCGAGAAGTCGCTTGACGAGATCACGATCACCGAACTGACCGAGCGCGCGGACATCAACAGAAAAACCTTCTATCTTCATTACACCTGCATCAACGAGGTTGCGGAGGAGATCAACTCCCGCCTGACCGACGATTTCGCGATCGCGATCGAAACGGCGACCGACGAGGAGGCCGGCTTCGTTCCCGCGAAGATGTTCGAATACCTCAACACCCGCGTCAAAACCGACATCGATTTCTTCCGCGCGTTCTGCGCAGAGAACACGAGCGGACATTTCCTGCGCGTGCTGCAGCCCGTTCTGCTGAACCGCCTGCTGAACGTCTATACCTCGCTGTATCCCGAAGCAGACATTGCGAAACTGAGCAACACGCTGGTTTACGCGATCGCGGGCAGCTTCTCTCTGTATTTCGGTTGGGTACGCGTTCCGAACGGCGTTTCGGTCGAGAAGATCTCCGAGGAAGCACTTCACATGACCGAGGCGGTGCTTTCCACTCTGAACTGAGCGGAAGTTCCGAAAAAACGGAATCCTTTTTTCAAACATTCTCGTTCTGGCGTTTTTCCGTGTGAAAAACAGAGTAGATACGGAGGGCAGATTCCCGAAGGGAACGGAATCGGATTATGAAAAAACGTTACGGAGTCCTGTTGATCGGCTGCGGACATATCGGCTATCAACATATTGAGGGCATTTACGACAAAGAAAACGTAACCGTCGTTGCCGTGATCGACGCGAGTGAAGAACGCGCGAAAGAGTACGCGGAACGGTTCGGTGCGCAGCACTACGGGACGGATTACAGACCGTATCTGGACGATCCGGCGGTCGATATCGTGATTATCGCGACCTATACGAACACGCATTTCCCGCTGACGAAAGAGTGCTTAGAGCATCACAAGAACGTGATCTGCGAAAAGCCCATCGCGACCAACCTGGAAGACGCGAAAGAGTACGTCCGGCTGGTCAAGAATTCCGACTGCAAGGTTACCGTGTCGTACGTTCTGCGTTACAACAGTTCGTACCGCAAGATCAAGCAGCTGATCGACGCGGGCGAGATCGGGGAACTTCGCATGATCCGGATGTCGCAGAGCCACAAGGCGGGCGGCGACCGGGAACATTCGTGGAAGCGTTTCGTCAGACTGATGGAGGATTGCTCGCCGTTGGTGGATTGCGGGGTACATTACGCCGACGTGGTGCAATGGTTCTCGGGCAGTCCGATCCGGGCGGTCAGCGGCATTTCCGCGAAGCTGGACGACGATTCGCCGATCGACAACTACCAACTCATGAACATGGAGACCGAAAACGGCTGCCGCGCCTGCTACGAGGTCGGCTGGAGCAAAAACATCCTGACCGACAGCAGCAAGGATTTCATCGGCACGAAAGGCCACATCACGCTGACCATGGCGGCAAACCGCAACGACAAGGTCAGCGACCGCGATCTGATCTGCGTGTATCACGGCGACGGACGTCCCGACCGCGTGATCGAGTTCGAGTCGGTGTACAAGGATATGTCGGCGCAGTTCGACAACCTGGTGCGGATGATCGAGACCGGTTCGGAGGGCGTCGTTCCGATCGACGCGGTGTATTCGGCGTTCCGTACCGTCATAACGGCGGAGCAGGCGATCAAGGACGGCACCAAGCTGGATCCGACGCAGTTCTGAAAGAAAACGCTATCATTTATAATCTATCGTTTATAATATGGAAAGGCATTCCCTCGGGAACGCCTTTTTGTTTTGCGGAAACGTTCAAAAAATTTTTTGAAAAAACTCTTGACAAACGGGGAAAGAAGTGATACAATAACATACTGCACTACAATACGGAAGTATGCAAAAATGATACTGGGGTAACTCGCGCCGAGGGAAGAAAAGGCGGGAGAACCGGGGATGTTTTGCCGCATACCAAATATTGAAAAGACGTGCGAAAACAAACAATATGTTGCGCAATCGCGGGATGCGAAGCGGGTGCGCAATGCGAGAAAAAGAAATGGAGTGAAGGATCGGTATGGTACATGAAGAGACCCTCGGCAAGACGAAACGACTGTCTTTTTCCAAAATCGAAGAAGTCGTTGCGATGCCAAACCTGATCGAAGTACAGAAAAAGTCTTTTGACGATTTCGTGAACAAGGAGATCGGAAACGTTCTGAAAGACATTTCTCCGATGACGGATTACTCCGGCAACCTGGTCATTGAGTTCATTGATTATAAACTCTCTGATCCGCCGAAGTACACGATCGAGGAGTGCAAGGAACGGGACCTGAACTACGCTTCTCCGTTCCGCGTTACCGTCCGCCTGACCAACAAGAGCACGGGCGAAGTCAAGGAGCAGGAGATCTACATGGGCGATTTCCCGATCATGACCGACTCCGGCACGTTCGTGATCAACGGCGCGGAGCGTGTCGTGGTTTCGCAGATCGTGCGTTCTCCCGGTATCTACTACGAGGCAACGGGGGACAAGTCCGGCAACCACCTGTATTCCACCCAGGTCATCCCGTACCGCGGCGCATGGCTGGAGTATGAAACGGACGCGACGGGCGTTTTCTACGTTCGTATCGATAAAAACCGCAAAATGCCGATCTCGGTGCTTTTGCGCGCGTTCGGCTACGGCAGCGACGAGCAGATTCTCGAAAAGTTCGGCAACGAGCCGCTGCTGAAAGCAACGTTCGAGAAAGACACGATCAACGCGGAAGTTGATCGTCTCGCGCAGCTCGGCGAGATCTCCAACCCCGTCGATGAGGCGCTCAAAGAGATCTATAAGAAGCTCCGCCCCGGCGAGCCGCCGATTCTGGAATCCGCGCAGATCCTGATGCACAATATGTTCTTCGACGAGAAACGCTATGACATTTCCGCCGTCGGACGTTATAAATTCAACAAGAAACTGGCGCTCGCACGTCGCATCACGGGCTACGCGCCGGCAAAGGACGTTTTCTCTCCCATTACGGGCGAACTGCTGTTTGAGGCAGGTCATAAGCTCGACCGCGCAGAAGCGGAGAAGATCGAAAAAGCAGGCGTCTGCGAACTTACGATCCTCGTGGAAGAAGAGGAAGGCGTCAACACCGAAGTCAAAGTCTTCAATAATAATATGGTGGACGCGTTCTGCGTAACGGGCATCCCGAACGAAGAACTCGGCATCGACGAGAAGGTTTCTCTGCCCGTCCTGATGGCGATCGTGGAAAAGGTCGGCAAGGACGACAAGGAAGCGCTCAAGGAAGCGATCGACCGCGAACGCGATAAGCTGATCCCGAAGACCGTCTGCGTGGAGGATATTCTCGCGTCGGTCAACTATCTGCTCGCGCTCTCGCACGGCGTCGGCACCGCGGACGACATCGACCACCTCGGCAACCGTCGTATCCGCGCCGTCGGTGAACTGCTGCTCAACCAGCTGCGCATCGGCTTCTCCCGCATGGATAAGATCGTCAAGGAAAAAATGACCACGCAGGACCAGGACGCGATCACGCCGCAATCGCTGATCAACATTCGTCCGATCGTTTCCGCGATCCGCGACTTCTTCGGTTCTTCGCCGCTGTCGCAGTTCATGGATCAGTCCAACCCGCTGGCAGAACTGACGCACAAGCGCCGTATTTCCGCGCTTGGCCCGGGCGGTCTGTCCCGCGACCGCGCGTCGTTCGAAGTCCGAGACGTGCACTATACGCATTACGGGCGTCTTTGCCCGATCGAAACGCCTGAAGGCCCGAACATCGGTCTGATCTCCTCGCTGGCTTGCTACGCGAAGGTCAACCGCTTCGGCTTTATCGAGGCGCCCTACCGCGTCGTGAAGAACGGCGTGGTTACCAAGGACGTCGTGTACATTTCCGCGGACGTGGAAGACGAGTACGTCGTCGCGACCGCGAACGAGCCGATCGACGAGAACGGCCATTTCGTCAACCGCAAGATCGTCGGCAGACACCTCGATGAGATCGGGGAGCTCGAAGCGAGCCGTATCGATCTGATGGACGTTTCGCCGAAGATGGTGGTTTCCGTCGCGACCGCGATGATCCCCTTCCTTGAAAACGACGATAACACCCGTGCGCTGATGGGCTCCAACATGCAGAAGCAGGCAGTGCCGCTTCTGATGACCGAAGCTCCGATCGTCGCGACCGGTATGGAATACCGCGCGGCATACGATTCCGGCGTTCTGGTCATCTGCCGCCACGACGGTTACGTGGAGAGCGTGGCTTCCGACGAAGTCATCGTCCGCACCGACGAGGGCAGAATCGACCGTTACGAGCTGATCAAATTCAAGCGTTCCAACGCCGGCACCTGCGTCAACCAGCGTCCCGTCGTCGAAAAAGGAGAACGCGTGCTGAAGGGCGACGTGATCGCCGACGGTCCCGCGACCAAAGACGGCGAGGTTGCGCTCGGCAAGAACGCGCTCATCGGCTTCATGACGTGGGAGGGCTACAACTACGAGGACGCCGTTCTGCTGAACGAACGCCTCGTCCGCGACGACATTTATACCTCTATTCATATCGAAGAATTTTACTGCGAGTCCAGAGATACCAAGCTCGGACCGGAAGAAATTACCCGCCAGCTCCCGAACGTCGGCGACGATTCGCTGCGCGATCTGGATCAGGACGGTATCATCCGCATCGGCGCGGAGGTGCATTCCGGCGACATCCTGGTCGGTAAGGTTACCCCGAAGGGCGAGACCGAATTGACCGCGGAAGAACGTCTGCTGCGCGCGATCTTCGGCGAAAAAGCGAGAGAAGTCCGCGACACCTCTTTGAAGCTGCCGCACGGCGAATCGGGTATCATCGTGGACGTCAAGAGATTCTCCAGAGACGACTGCGACGTGCTTTCTCCCGGTGTCATCGAGTGCGTGCGCGTTTACGTCGCGCAGAAGCGTAAGATCAGCGTCGGCGATAAGATGGCGGGCCGCCACGGTAACAAGGGCGTTATTTCCCGCATCCTGCCGAGCAAAGATATGCCGTTCCTGCCCGACGGTACGCCGCTGGACATCGTGCTGAACCCGCTGGGCGTTCCTTCCCGAATGAACATCGGTCAGGTGCTGGAAGTTCATCTGGGTATGGCGGCGCGCAAGAAGGGCGTCAAGGTCATGACTCCCGTCTTCGACGGCGCAAACGAAAAAGACATTCAGGAATGGCTGAAAGAAGCCGGCTGCAGCGAAACGGGCAAAACCACGCTGTACGACGGCAGAACCGGTCAGCCGTTCGATAACCCCGTAACCGTCGGCGTGATGTACTTCTTAAAACTGCATCACCTCGTTGACGATAAGATCCACGCGCGTTCGACCGGCCCGTATTCGCTGGTTACGCAGCAGCCCCTCGGCGGTAAAGCGCAGTTCGGCGGCCAGCGTTTCGGCGAGATGGAGGTCTGGGCGCTCGAAGCGTACGGCGCGGCTTACACCCTGCAGGAGATCCTGACCGTGAAGTCGGACGACGTGAAGGGACGTGTCAAGGTGTACGAGGCGATCGTCAAGGGACAGAATATCCCCACCCC
>JAGHTH010000117.1 GCA_018065365.1 Candidatus Coliplasma caballi | reverse complement strand
AAAGAACTGTTTATGCAAAACAATGGCTTTGCGGGATGATAGAAACAGAAAATCATCCCTCAGTCTCGCGCGTTGCGCTCGCCAGCTCCCTTGAAAAGGGCGCCGTGGTGCTGTGGATAGCGTATGGTAAATTTACGGAAAGAATGGTGGCAAACAGTCGTGCACTCCGTGCCCGACAGCTCCCGCACAAGCCCGTAGGGATTGTGTGGGAAGGGCGCCTTGTTTCTTGCCGTTTGCTATGGCAAATTTACGCAAAGCACAGAATAGAACCGAACGCAAGAAAACGCGTTTTCCTGCCTCAACTCTTCCTATTGCGAGCGGAGCGAGCAACCTATCGCACGCGAATGCGTGCGACCTACCGCTTGCGGAGCAAGCGACCTATCGCGCCGCAGGCGCGACCTACTTTGACCTCTCGCGCTGCAAGCGCAACCTAAATTTGAAATAAAGAGTTTATATAAGGAGACAAAATTATGTCCGGACATTCCAAGTGGAAAAACATTATGCACAAAAAAGAAAAGACCGACGCTGCGAAAGCAAAGGTCTTTACGAGAGTCGGCAAAGAGCTCGCGCTGGCGGTCCGTGAGGGCGGCCCCGATCCCGTCAGCAACACCAAGCTGCGCGATCTGATCACGAAAGCGAAATCTCTGAACGTGCCGAACGACAACATCAAGCGCATCATCGACAAAGCGTCCGACGCGGGCGCGGCGGCGTATGAATTGGTTACCTACGAGGGCTACGGCCCGGGCGGCGTTGCCGTGATCGTCGAGACCGCGACCGACAACCGCAACCGTACCGCTCCCGAGGTGCGCCACGCGTTCTCGAAGTTCGGCGGCTCTCTGGGTACCACCGGCTGCGTGTCGTTCCTTTTCAATGAAAAAGGCGTGATCGTCGTGGACAACGAAGACGGCGACATCGACGAAGAAAAGATCATGGAAGAAGCGCTCGAAGCGGGCGCGGGCGATTTCAACGCCGAAGAGGGCATTTTTGAGATCTTTACCGAGCCGTCCGATTTTGCGGCGGTTTGCGACGCGTTGGCGGAAAAAGGGTACAAGTTCGTATCGGCGGACATTGCGAAAGTGCCGGTTACGTACGTACAGCTTTCCGATCCGGAGCAGCAGGAACAGATGCAGAAGATGCTGGATATGTTCGATGACAACGACGATGTCCAGAATGTATTTCACAACTGGGAAGAATGAAGAGTTCAGTCGGCGCAGACCGCAAAAAACGATGATTGATCGAATGGAAAATCATTTGTGCGAGCAAGGGAACGGCAGGTCTGTTTCCTGCTCCTGAAGCGTTTTTTGCTTTGAACGATCCTCCCCTCGCAGTACGAAAGTACAGCTTCGGGATCGGATCGTCCAATCTGCATCCAACTGCTCCTCGTCATTACATGACGAGTTCAGTCGGCGAAGACTGCAAAAAAAAGATGATTCACTGATATGAAAAAAGAAATGATTTTACAGGACTTGCGGCTTTCCGACAAGCGCATGAAGCACACGCTGGGCGTTGTGAAAGCGGCGGTCATGCTGGCGAAACGGCATTCCCCGGAGATCACGCCGGAAGACGCCGAGGTCGCGGCGTTGATGCACGATTTTACCAAAGAATACCCCGTGGAAAAGCATTTGGAGATCTGTAAAACGTACGGCGTGGAGGTTACGGAAGAAGAAATCGCCTCGCCGAAGCTCTTACACGCGAAGAGCGGCGCGGCTTTGGCAAAGGCGGTCTATGGGCTGAAGCCGGAGATCGTTTCGGCGGTGCGTTGGCACACGACGGGAAAATCCGGAATGTCGCCGCTGGAAGCCGTGCTGTATTTTGCGGACTACATCGAGGAAAACCGCACGTTCCCGGGCTGCGTGAGATTGCGGAATTACTACGAAAAAGAGTACGGGAAGCGCAAAGACAAGCAGAAAGCGCTGTTTTTGGCGTTGGAGCGGTCGTTTGATCTGACGATCCGCGATCTGCTCGCGGAGAAAAAACCGATCGACGCAAAGACGATCGAAGCGAGAAACTACTATCTCAAACTGACGAAATAGAGGTTTAACATGAACGAAAACGAACAAAGAGCATTGGCAGAACAGATCGCGCAGGTTGCGTTCAAGGCATTGGACGACAAAAAGGGGATGGACGTGAAGATTCTGGACGTGGCGGAGCAGACCGCTTTGGCGGACTTTTTCGTCATCGCGACGGGTACCTCCAACACGCACGTCCACGCGCTCGCCGACGAGGTGGAGTTCAAAGTGAAAGAACAGTTGAACGTGGAGCCGCTGCACGTCGAGGGCTACCGCGGAAACATCTGGGAACTGCTGGACTACGGTTCGGTGGTCGTTCACGTATTTACCAAAGAGGGCAGAGAATATTACAATCTCGAAAGATTGTGGAAAAACTGAGGTCTTGAAAAAATGAGACACGAATTCAAAACGATCGAGCCGAAATGGCAGAAAAAATGGGAAGACGCCCGGATTTTTGAGGCGAAAGACGGCTCCGATAAGCCGAAGTTCTACGGGTTGGTGGAATTCCCCTATCCGAGCGGACACGGAATGCACGTCGGACACATCAAGGCGTATTCCGGGTTGGAGGTCGTTACGCGCAAGCGTCGGATGCAGGGCTACAACGTTCTGTTCCCGATCGGTTTTGACGCGTTCGGTCTGCCGACAGAGAACTCGGCGGTCAAGTTCGGGATCCACCCGCGCATTCTGACCGACGAAAACATCAAAAAGTTCACGGAGCAGTTGAAGCGCGTCGGCTTCGGGTTTGACTGGTCGCGCGTGATCGACACGACCGACGAGAATTATTACCGCTGGACGCAGTGGATCTTCCGCAAGATGTTCGACAACGGGCTGGTGTTCCGCGACAAGACGCTGGTCAACTATTGCCCGAACTGTAAGGTCGTACTTTCCAACGAGGACTCGCAGGGCGGCAAGTGCGACATCTGCCACAGCGATGTGGTGCAGAAGGCGAAAGACGTCTGGTACCTGCGGATCACGGAGTACGCGGACAAACTGCTTACGGGGCTGGACGAGGTGGATTATCTGCCGATGGTCAGACAGCAGCAGGAGTTCTGGATCGGCAAATCGACGGGCGCGTTCGTGGATTTCAAAGTGAAAGAAGTCGGCGAGAAGCTCCGCGTTTACACCACCCGCTGCGACACGCTGTTCGGCGTTACGTTCATGGTCATCGCGCCGGAACATCCGCTGCTTGACAAGTACGCGGATCAAGTGAAAAACATGGACGCGGTGCTGGCGTACCGCGCAGAGTGCGCGAAAAAGACCGAATTTGAGCGCACGCAGCTTGTGAAAGACAAGACGGGCGTGAAACTGGACGGTCTGACCGGTATCAACCCGATCACGAACAAGGAAATTCCGATCTTCATTTCGGACTACGTCATGATGGGTTACGGTACGGGCGCGATCATGGCGGTGCCGGCGCACGATCAGAGAGACTACGATTTCGCGAAGAGGTTCGGCGCGGACATCGTGCAGGCCATCGAGGGCGGCGACATCGAAAAAGAAGCGTATGCCGGCGACGGCAAGATGATCAATTCCGATTTTTTGAACGGCTTGACCGACAAAAAGAGCGCGATCGCGAAGATGCTGACCGTTTTGGAAGAAAAAGGCGTCGGCGAAGCGGGCGTACAATATAAAATGAAGGATTGGGCGTTCAACCGTCAGCGGTATTGGGGCGAGCCGATCCCGATCGTGCATTGCGAAAGATGCGGAATGGTCGGCGTTCCCTACGAGGAACTGCCGCTGCGTCTGCCCGACGTGAAGAATTTTGAGCCCGGAGAGGGCGGCGAGTCGCCGCTGGCGAAGATCGAGTCGTTCGTGAATTGTGTTTGCCCGAAATGCGGCGGCAAAGCCAAACGCGAGACCGACACGATGCCGCAATGGGCGGGCTCGTCGTGGTACTATCTGCGCTACGTCGATCCGAACAACGACACGGCGTTCGCGGCGGAAGACAGACTGAAATACTGGCTGCCGGTCGATTGGTACAACGGCGGCATGGAACACGTTACGCGCCACATGATCTACTCGCGTTTCTGGCACAAGTTCTTATACGACCTTGGGCTCGTTCCGACGAAGGAACCCTACGCGAAGCGCACGGCGCAGGGGTTGATCCTCGGCGCAGACGGCGTGAAGATGAGCAAATCGCGCGGCAACGTGGTTGACCCCAACGACGTGGTCGATTCCTACGGCGCGGACGTCTTGCGCGCGTACGTTCTGTTCATGGGCGATTACGAGCAGGCGGCGCCGTGGTCGGATTCCTCGGTCAAGGGGTGCAAACGGTTCGTCGAGCGCGTCGCGGCGCTGACCGACATGGTGAAGAACGAAAAAGACGCCGAATTGGAAGCGTCCTTACACCGCACGATCAAAAAGGTTTCGGACGACATTGAGGAAATGAAGTTCAACACCGCGATCGCCGCGATGATGGCGTTCGTCAACGAGGTGTACGCAAAGGGCGGCATCGACAGGGAAGGGCTTTCGGTGCTGATCCGCTTGCTCTGCCCGTTTACGCCGCACATCTGCGAGGAAATGTGGGAAACGATCGGCGAAACCGGGCTTTGCTCGGTCGCTCCGTGGCCGGTCTATGACGAGAGCAAGACCAAGGTTTCGAGCGTGGAG
>JAGHTH010000189.1 GCA_018065365.1 Candidatus Coliplasma caballi | reverse complement strand
AACGAAAGGCGAGCATGGTAATATCGTCAAACTGTGCCGCGTCGCCGACGAACGTGTCCACGTTCTTCTTGACGTGGCGGCAGATTTCTTCCATCGAATCGTATTCCGGGATCGCGTTCAGCGCGTTCAGCAGCCGTTCCTCGCCGAACAGTTCGCTCTCTGCGTTCTGCGCTTCCGTCACACCGTCGGTGTAAAGGAAAACGATGTCGCCCGGGCAGAGCGAAAGTTCCTGCGTGCGATAGGTCAGCCCGTCCATGCCGGCAAGCACGAAGCCCGGTCTGCTCTTGAGGTACTCGAAGGAGCCGCCCGCGCGGCAGATCAGCGGCGGGTTATGTCCCGCGTTGGCGTAGCGCAGCGATCCGTCGGTCAGGTCAATGCCGCACTGCCAAGCCGTAACGAACATTCCGGCGTCGTTACCCTCGCAAAGCGCCTCGTTACCTTTGGTAAACACGTCCGAAAGCGGAAGTCCCGCCTCGGTCAAGCTCTTGAGTTCCGTCTTCGCACGCATCATGAACATCGCGGCGGGGATCCCTTTCCCCGATACGTCCGCGATCAGAAAATGCAGCGTATTTTCCTCGGTCAGATAGAAATCGTAGAAGTCGCCACCGACTTCTTTTGCGGTATCCATCATCGCGTAAATATCAAAATCTTTTCGCTTCGGGAACGCCGGGAACGTCGAAGGCAGGGCGGAACTCTGGATGTTTTTGGCGAATTCCAGCTCCTGATCAATGCGTGCCGCCGCTTCCGCGATATAGTTTTTCAGCGTGTCAACGGTGGAATTCAGATCGTCGGACAATTTTGCGAACTCCTCCGTAGAACGAACGTTGAACACTTCGTTGAGATCGCCGTTCGTGATTTTCGCGAGCGAATGATTGACTCTTTTCAATTTGTTGACCACGACGCTGCGGATCAGCATATACATCATCACGAACAACATCGCGAACACGAGCACTTCCATAAACGTATTCACGTACATCGCAACGTTCCGGAACTGCATGGCTTCTTCCTCGGGAAGCACCGAAATGATGAAATATCCCTCGGATTTCAAATAATAGCAGATCGTTTTCTGTCCGTCAATGACCAGGTCGAACATCTGCTCGGCGGGGTTGTTTTTCAGTGCGGACACGTCAAAAAGCGTTTCGTCGAATTCTTTGGGCGAACTGACGATTTTGTATTCCTCGTTGGCGATCAGAATGTACCCCGTCTTTCCGACGCAGCGATTCTTCGTGATGCCGTCCACTTCTTCCTGCAAATCGCTCTGAAACCGTTCGGAATTATATCCGACCTGCACGAAGCCGTTCTCCAACTTGATCCCGACGTATTTGCGGTACGAGCCGGGATCGTAGGAAATCGGGCCGTACCCCTGCACCAATTCTTCCTGATCCCCGAGCAAAACGAGGAACGCCGCCGACTGTTCGCCGGAAGACATACTGAACCCGATGAACCGTTCGTCCGTACTCGCGACGATCATGCCGCGGGAGTTGACGATGTTGACCTCATCCACTTCATAGCGTGAGGCGATCGCTTTCGGTGTCAGCGTGTCGATCGCCTGCGCGATCTTTCTTGCTTTTTTGAGAAGATTCTCGTCGGACGCGTCCAGAATATCCGCCGAGACGCCCTTTGCGGAAAGTTCCAGCATAGACTCCGCCTGTTTGACCGCGAGCGTATCCTGCATACGATACACGAACAGCGTCGTTACCAGAAACGCCACCACCACCGCGATCAGCAGAGATCTCTGAATCACGAGGGAAATTTCCGGGCGTTCTTTTTTCTCGCGCTGTTTATATTCCAGAATATACAGCACCAACGCGGAGAACAGGACGCTGAGACTGTTCGCGGTAACCATCGGGATCGTGCAGATTTTGACGACACCCATTGCTTTGTCCGGCGTATCCATATTGGTTAAGAACACCATCGCGATATGGAAAACCTCGGTTACGACGCCGACCGAAAAAGAGATCAGCCAGCCGGGACGTTTGCCTTCAAACAGGAATTTGCGCGCAAACGCGGCAATAAAGCCCGCGATGATCGTGGAAACGGTGCAGGCGACTCTCGTATAGCTTCCGACACCCCACGCGACCGCGATCCAGCGTTCCACACCGCCGATCAGCCCGGCGATGATCCCGGCAGGACCTCCGAAGAAAATCCCCGCGGTCAGAACCGCACCGTCGCGCACGTTGACCTGCGCGGTTTCCAGCGGGATCCCCCATTCTGTGCCGATCACGGCGAGAATGCCGAAGAGAACTCCCACAAACACCTGATACGTCCGGCGGTTCATGCCTTTGATAAACTTCGTCTTTTCGGCGAAGAACAAAGCCACCGCAGCGATCACGGGGAGCAAAGCGGCGATTCCGAGCAAAATATAGGAATGGATGGAATCCGGCATAGGACGGTTCTCCTTTGGGGAATTTAAGGGAAAGGCCGCTTCCGTAAAAGCGGCCCGCCGGCTGTCAAATACCTTATTCGATGGTCGGGATATCGGAAAAACCGGTAATCTCAAACACTTCCTGGATGTCGGGGCTGACGTGGCGGATGACCATGCTGCCCTGCTTGTTCATCGTCTTCTGAGATGCCAGAATGACACGCAGTCCGGCAGAAGAAACGTACTCGAGTTTCGTGAAGTCCAGAACCAGATCGGTTACGCCTTCGAGGTTCTCTTTCACGACTGCTTCGAGCTGCGGTGCGGTCGTGGTGTCAAGACGTCCGACCAACGCGATTTCCAAAGAGGTGTTTTCTTTTTTCTGAATGATTTCCATAATAGATCCTTCTTTCGTACTGTTTTTTTATCAAAAGTCGAGTGAATCCACGCGGGCAAGCAGCTCCGCGAGGTGTGCTTTACAGGTCTCGATGTCTTTTCTTCCGAGTTCGCTGTCAAATCCGTTTCTGCGAATGACGCGGCGCATATTCCGGGTATAACCGATTACTTTCGCCTTGTCGATGTATTCGTTCAGCTTGGCTTCGTCTTCCGTGCCGAAATACAGCTGCGTGGTCTTTTTCCAAAGTTTCTGTGCCACGTCGTACGGAATGCCGTAGAATTCTTCCAGCATCGCGTGATTGTTCTCACTGTAACCGCAGTAAGAGAGGAACACCGAAGCAAGTTCGAAGACGGGATGTCCCATGCAGAGCGTATCCATATCGATCAGCAGGACTTCCCCGTTCTGCATCATCACGTTCTTGATGTGGTAGTCGCCGTGCATCATCGTGTTGCGTTCCGGCACCGCCTCGATCAGCGCGTGCAGTTTACGGTACTGGTCTTCCGGCAGGTAGGGCTCCAGGAACTCTGCCCAGCGGATCGCGGTCTTTTTCATATCCGGGATCTCTCCGGGCTTCAGCTCGGTCGAATGGATCTTCTTCATCAGATCGACGTAAAGTTCCACGTAATGATCGAGATGCTCCGGATCCGCGGCGATCAGCTTCGCAAACGATTTTGCGTTCAGCAGTTCGAACACCGAGCCGTACCCGTCGCCGACCTTGACCACGTCGTAAGGAATGGCGGTCGGGATCCCGAGGACGAACGCTTTTCTCGCGAGTTCGCGCTCTCTGTGAATGTCGGGCAGGCAGTCGGGATTCAGATAGACCTTGATGATCGTTTCGTCATCCAGGCGATAGACCTTTCCGTTCGCGCCCTGGCCGATGACCTCGCAGCCCTCCACGGACAGCCGGCGATACGCCTTTTCAATGGGCATCATTTCGGTAAAGCCCGTCATTTCAAACACTTCATAGACGTCCGCGGAAACGTTGACGATCTTCAAGGACGGCTCTCTCTTGCGGATCTTGAGGATCGCACGCAAGCCGGCGCTGGAAATATACTCCAGCTTTTCGGCGTCCAGCACGACCGTTTCGTGCGGCGTTCCGTCCAGAATCGCTTCGATCTCCGCGCCGATCTGTTCGGCGTTCGCGGACGAGATGCGCCCTTCCGGGCAGATCGTCAGCAGTTGATTGTCGAGTTTGGATTCCATACTGTTCATTCCTCCCCGATAAAATCCTGAAACACATAGTTTTTGAGTTCAATGAATTCCTGATACACGGGGTAGTCTTTCAATTCGGAAAGGCATTCCGTGATCCGATTATAATACCAAAGCTGCCGGCGCGGATCTTTCTGGTGGAACGTGTTCCACAGATCGTTGCCCTGCAAACGATATTGCCTTGCATACGAACGCATATTGGAAAGCTTATCGCCAAGCCAAAGCATTTTGACCGCGATTTCTTTGGTGTTCTGCAGAATCAGAAGCGTTTCTTCCTTGCGCAGTTCCCACGTTTCCGCCGCCGGCTTGTCGGGGCGTTTGTCCTCCGTTTCGGTCATGACCAGCAGAGCAACACGCTTGCCGAAGCGTTCGGTAATTTCTTCCAAAGTCGTATCCGTGTCTTCCACGGTATCGTGCAGCACGCACGCCGCGAGCGTTTCTTTGTCGTCGGTCATCGTGCCGACGATCGCCGCAACCTCCAAAGGATGCAATACATAAGGCGCGCTCGACAGTTTTCGCGTCTGTCCGCTGTGTCGTTCCACCGCAAAGCAGACGGCTTGATCGAAGATATCCATTCTTTACCCGTAATTCTATCAGAAAAAGTTCTTTTTCATCGTGAAGACGTTTTTTCCGTCCACACGCTCGTACCGGACCTCGCTCATGCTCTTTTTGACCATGTAAATTCCGAGTCCGCCGATGTTGCGTTCTTCCGCGGAAAGCGTTACGTCGGGATCCGCCTTTGCGAGCGGATCGAACGGCATTCCTTCGTCGATCAGCGTAATGGAGACCGAACTGCCGTCGGAATCCAGCACCATTTCAACGTTTCCGGTGTCCTTTCCGTAAGCGTAATGCGCGACGTTCACGAACATTTCCTCCACGCAGACCGTGATCTGCATGACGATCTTCATCGGGCATTCAAAAAGATCCAGTTGTTCTTCCGTAAACGAAAGCGCGTCGTTCAGTGCTTCGTCCGTTGCGGGAAAAACCTTCGATACCATTTGAGAACCCTTCTTTCGTTCCGATTATCTGTGTAAAACGTCTTTACATCAAATCCGTTTTATTGTATCATACTTTTTTTGTCTTTGCAAGAGAAATTAAAAAAATTATGTCATTTTCTTTTTTTCGGCTTCAAAGACGGCTTTCAATAGCCCGGGAAGCAATTCTTTCTGACACGAAAGCACGACTTTTGCGGGTTTTCCGTCTTCCGCTTCGCCGATATGTCCCCATTCGTCAGAACGCAGTTTCATCGGCACGACGCAAAACGGCTCCGGCTGTCCGGCGTACAGAGCGGGCATCGTGTCGTGCAGCACCGCAAGCGGAAGATGATTGTACTTTCCGTTTGAAATAGGTTGTGGCGGAACATCCGGATATACTCCGGGAGTGTCCCGATCGCTTCCAGCCCGTCGATCTGCGCATCCGTCAGCGATGCGTCTTCGTTGGTCAAGTCGAGCGGAAAGATCGTAAGATCGACGCCGCTGTTCAGCACTTCCCCGACCGCGATCGGATCCGCTGCGAAATTGTATTCCGCGTCGTGAGCGCGGTTGAACTGTCGGATCCCGCCGCCCATGACCAGCACGCGCGAGATCTTCTTTCTGATTTCCTCGTCGCGCAGAAGAATTGCGAGCGTGGTCAGAGGGCCGACCGCGATATAAGTGATGTTTTCCTGCTTTTTCAGTTCTTCGGCAAGGTCGGTCAGCGTATGCGCGGGACGGCGCAGAACGTCCGAAGCACCCGTCCGTTCCGTCAGTTCCTCCGCAATGCCCGCCATGCCGTCGATCCCATGGAAATCGCCGAACGTATGTTTCGCGCCCGTAAGCGCTTCGGAAGCGCCCGCCGCGACGTACGCATTTTCGCCGAGGAACCGCGTCAGCACGACGGCGTTGCGATACGTCGTTTCGACCGGAGCGTTGCCGTAGGTCGCCACGACGTAATCGGGGTAGCGATCCAATCGCGACAAAAGAAGCAGCGCGGTCGCGTCGTCCAGACCGGGATCCGTGTCAAATACGAGAATTTCGTTGTTGTTTTTCATTTCGGTCGATCCTCCTGGCGGTCAATCGGGTTTTGAGAAGCGGGATTCGTTTTCCCGGAAGAACCTCTGATACGCGAGTACGGATTCCAATTCCGTCCATTTTTTCGTTTTCACGGGCGTTTCATCGAGGTCATAGATTTTTGCGCCGCAGAGCGAAAGCAGGAACGGCGAGTGGGTTGAAAGGATGAACTGACAACCGTGGCCGCGGACGCAATCTTCCAGAAAATACTTGAGTGTAAGCTGATTCTGCGGAGACAAGCTGTTTTCCGGCTCATCGAGCAGGTACAGACCGCCGTCGGCGATCGCGTCCACGAAAAAGCAGAGCGCGCTTTCCCCGTTGGAACGTTCCTCCACGTTGCGAATCAGCTTGGAACGCACGAACGCGGAGCCGGTAACGTTTTTATTGCGGGCATCCCAAACTCGACGCCAGCGCTCGTAGTCGGAAAGTCCGTGCAGCGATGCGTCCGCCCCGTCGCCGCGGTTTTCCACAAATTCTTTCAGAAGCACGTTCCGCTGATCGTCCACGCCTTCGTTGAGCCGGCGGATATCGAGGATGCGGTCGAACACGTCGTCGCTCGTGATGATCCGGCTCTGCGGCGGGATGTCGCAGCCGAGCGTATAGTCGCAAAGGCGGGTATAGTCGTCGAAAAAGTCGCTGCGGTTATAAGGAGACGTCCTTGCAAGCCCGAGCGTTTCGCTGATGACGTTGAGCAGGGTGCTTTTGCCGCTGCCGTTGTTGCCGCAGAAGACCGTGATGCTTCCGAACTCGAACGGATCGGGCAGTCCCCGCTGTCGGAACAGCATAAAAGGGTAATCAG
>JAGHTH010000143.1 GCA_018065365.1 Candidatus Coliplasma caballi | reverse complement strand
TTTTTCATTTGTGCAATCATTTGCATTTTTAGTTTCAATTTCCCCAGTATACACTAATTCTTCCAAAGCATCCTCTTTGCGAACGTTCCCCCCACAGAACGGGCAAATCATATCTTTTCGCGTTCCATAAGCCGGCAGTTTTCCTTTACAATTTGGGCAAAACATATATTTTTTCCTCCTTTTTTATATTTTGTCCTGCCATAAGACAAAATATTGTCAAGCGTATTATACAATATGTTTTGTCCTTTGTCAAGACAAAATTGAGGAAAGAGGGAACAAAATGGCGAGAATTATTGACGGAGAGCAGAACAATCTGATCGGCGGAATCGTTCATGAATACCGGAAAAAGCGAAAAATGAGTCAACGGGCGCTTTCGGAAAAGCTGGAATTGCTCGGCGTTTATATTTGCCGCGGCTCCGTTTCACGCATTGAGGATTACTCCCGGACAGTCACGGACATCGAATTATTTGCACTGATCAAGGTTTTACAGATTCCACCCGAAGAAATCACGGAACGGATCCTCGAAAAAATCAACTAAAAAAAGGGCGCGATGCCCTTTTTCGTTTTCTTCTTCCAAATCAGGTTTTCTTTGGGGTGCAGGGGGCTTTCTTTTCCCGAAAAGAAAGTCCCCTGCGAAAACATTCAACATCACAACTCATGCCGGGAATTGAGGTAGGAGCGGTCGACGGTGATGACGGTGTTGAATTTCGGGTCGAGCTCCTTGATTTTGGCGGAGAGAAGCTTTGCGAACGCCGCATCGTCCGTATCGAACGAGAACGGCAGGTCGACGTCGAACACCAGGTTGGTGTGCGTCGTTCCGTAAACTGCGCGGAAATCGTGGACGGTGATCTCCTCGTGGAACGATTTTGCGAGCGCGATCACGGTTTCTTTGAGCTTTGCGAGTTCGGGATCGTCGGTAACGATCGGATCCATATGGATCGTGAGGTGCAAGCCCATTTCGCGCAGAACGTCGTATTCGATGTTGTCCACGAGGTCGTGGCTGACCATCACGTCGGCTTTCGCGTCCACTTCGGCGTGTACGGACGCGAACTGTCTGCCGTAGCCGTAATTATGCACGGCGAGATCGTGGATCCCCATAATGCCGTCGTAGGAAAGCAATTTGTGCGACAGTTCTTTGACGAACGCGGGATCGGGCGCGGTCCCCAGCAGAGGATCGGCGGTCTCGAGCACGAGTTTGATGCCCGAAACGAGAATATACAGCGCGACGGCACAGCCGAGCCACGCGTCGATCTGCCATTCTGTCAGCATTCCGACGATCGCGCCGATCACGACCACGCCGGTGGCGATCACGTCGTTGATGCTGTCCGCGGCGGAAGCCAACAGCGCCGTCGAGTCGATCTTCTTCCCGCCCGTGCGATAGACGAGCCATTGATACAGTTTGAGCAGCATGGTCATTCCCAGAATGCAGATGCCGATCACCGAATAGGTCGTTTTCTCGGGCGAAATGATGCGTTCGATCGAACTTTTGAGCAGTTCCAGACCGATTGCCGTAACCAGACAGGACACGATAAGTCCCGAAATGGATTCCATCCGCGCGTGTCCGAACGGATGCTTTTCGTCGGCGGGTTTGTCGGAAAGGCGGAACGAGAACATCGTGATCAGCGACGAGCCCGCGTCGGTCAGGTTGTTGACCGCGTCCGCGGCGATCGAAATACTGCCCGACAGCAAGCCGAGGATCAGTTTGACCAGAAACAGCACCACGTTGGTCGCGATACCGAAAATGCCCGCGACCGTGCCGTATCCGTTGCGGACGGAGGGGTTTTCGGTCTGCTTGTAATTCTTGACGAACAATCGGAACGGAAGCATTTTTCACTCTCCTTTTTTCGTTTGCAAAAGGATCCTTTGCAGTTCTTCGGGGGTATCGGCGAGATATTTCGCGCCGTTTTTCGCGTTCTGCTCGTGCGAGCGGAACCCCCAACTCACGATCACGCCGTCCACGCCGGCGTTCTCGGCAAGGCGGATATCCACCTCGCTGTCCCCGACGTACGCCACGCGGGAAAGCGGAACGTTCTGTTCCTTGATCAGCGCAAGCAGCGCGTCGGGAAAGGGCTTGCGCGGGAACTCCGGCCGTTTGCCGTGTACGGTGCAAAACAGGCCGCCGTAAAACTTTTCGATCAGCGCCTTGGTCGTGTCGTCGTCCTTGTTGGAAAGCACGCCGCAGCGGACGCCTTTTTCGTTTAACAGCCGCAGCGTTTCTTCGATTCCCGGGAACGCTTTGGTTTTATCCGACGCATGAAGCGGGTAATACGCCGAATACGCCGCGAACGCTTCTTCCACCTTTTCCGGATCGTCCTGCACGCTCTCGGGCAGGGAGCGCTGGATCAACCGCCGCACGCCGTTCCCGACGAACGAGCGGACTTCGTCTTTGGTGCGTTCCGGATACCCGAACAGGCGCATAACGTACGCGATGCTGTCGCGGATGTCGTCCGCGGTATCCAACACCGTTCCGTCAAGATCAAAAAACACGAGGTCGTACGGATGATTCATTTCTTTTCTTCCTTCTTACCGTAGGTCAGCGTATTGTAGATCACGCTGTCGGCGGGGACCGAATGCGTCAGCCAGACGTTGCCGCCGATCACGCTGCGGTCTCCGACGACGGTATTTCCGCCCAAAATGGTCGCGCCCGCGTAGATCACGACGTCGTTCCCGATGTCGGGATGCCGTTTGATCCCTTTGACGGGGTTGCCGTTCTCGTCGGTTTCAAAACTCTTTGCGCCCAGCGTTACTCCCTGGTACAGTTTGACGTGATTTCCGATCGTGGTCGTTTCGCCGATAACGACGCCGGTCCCGTGGTCGATGAAGAAACTCTCCCCGATCGTCGCGCCGGGATGAATGTCGATGCCGGTCTTCTGGTGCGCGTATTCGGTCATGACGCGCGGGATCAGCGGCACGCCGAGCCGAAACAAAAGGTTGGCGATCCGATAAACGCTGACCGCCTCGAACGTCGGATAGGCAAGCATGATCTCAGACACGTTCCGCGCTGCCGGATCCCCGAGGTACGCGGCGTCCATATCCGTTTTCAGCAGTTTTACGATCCCGGGCAATCCGTCCAGAAACGACGTTACGGCGGCTTCCGCCTCGTCGCGTTTCTCATCCGAAACGCAGGTGCAGGGATAGCAATACGCCTCCGCGATCAGTTCACGCAGCAAAAGCGCCGCTTTCTGCAAACGGTCCTGCACGTACGTCGGCAAACTGACGCGCGGGATCTCCTCCTCGGCGAACACGTCCGGGAACATCGCGTTGCGCAAAAGATCGAGCGCTTTCAGCACCCTCGCCTTGAACCCGAAGCCGCTGCGTTCCCCGTCCTCGCGGTCGCCGATTTGCAGCGCGATCAATTCTTCCGCGGTCTTGCCGGAACGGTCGCGGATCCATTCTTCTGTAATCATCAAAAACCCTCTCTCCTCTGCCTAAAGTTTATGCGCGTCTGCCGTGCAGCCGCGCGACGATCAGAAACGCCGCGAACGCGTCCGCAAGGAACAGCAGACACGGAACGCCCTGCATTTTCAGAACGTCGAACAGCGTTTTTTCCGAAGCGATCAGATACCAGATCGATCCGATGCCGAAATACAGCAGCCACGCCGCGCCGAAACCGATGCAAAGCGACAGCAAAAACTCTTTTTTGAGATACCGGACGGCGTACGCGATCGCGAGCGGACACAGCAGCAGCGCGAACAGATACCCGCCGTAAGAGCCGAACAGAATGCCCGGTCCGGAAAGTCCCGCCGGATACACCGGCAGAAGGAGCCCGACGAGCAGGTACGCGAGCACGGAAAGAAACCCGAACCCCGCCGGCTCCAGCGCTCCGGCGACCAAAACCACCGCCACGACGGGCGAAATACCATTCAGATTGTAAGGGCCGAGCACGCACGCCGCGACGGCAAACACCAGCGCGGTCAGCCAAAGGCGCGATGCGGAAGAAGATTTTTTCAAAACCGATCCCTCACTTTTTTCGAAAGATACTTTATTATACCTTTTTTTGAGAAAAATGTCAACCTTTACTTGCACTTTCGTTTGATTTGTGGTACAATTCCTTTTGTAAAGGACAAGAAAGGCACGGACATGAGTTTACTGCTTTCCCCCGCCGGCTCTCCCGAAGCGCTGACCGCGGCGATCGCGGCAGGCGCGGACGAAGTTTATCTCGGCGGCAACCGATTCAACGCGCGGGCGGGCGCGCGCAATTTTGACGCAGGGCAGTTGGTTTCCGCCGGGCAGAAATGCCGCGACGCGAACGTGCGGCTGCTGATCACGCTGAACACCCTGACGGCAGACTGCGAATTCGAGGATATTCTGAATTATGTAAACTTCCTGAAAACCGAGGTCGGCCCGTCCGCGTACATCGTGCAGGACCTCGGGCTTGCCGTGAAACTGAAAGAACGGTTTCCGGAAGCGGTGCTGCACGCCAGCACGCAGTTACGGCAGCATTCTTCGGGCGGCGCGGCGCTGTTGAAACAACTCGGCTTTTCCCGCATCGTGCTTGCGAGAGAATGCTCCCGCGAGGATATTCGCTCGTTTATCGAACACGCGGGCGTGGACGTCGAGGTGTTCGTGCACGGAGCGCTCTGCGTCTGCGAAAGCGGCGGCTGCCTCATGTCTTCCATGATCGGCAGACGGAGCGGAAACCGCGGCGAGTGCGCGCAGCCGTGCCGGCTTCCTTACCGCGCAAAGAACGCTTATCCCCTGTCTTTGAAAGACAACTGCCTTGCGAATTATGTAAACGAACTTTCCGACCTCGGCGTCGCGGCGCTCAAGATCGAAGGACGCATGAAAGCGCCCGATTACGTCTATACCGTAACGGCGCTTTACCGTCGGCTGCTCGACGAAAAGCGAGTCCCGACCGAAAAAGAACTGCGCGACCTGCAAAACGCCTTTTCGCGCACCGGGTTTACGGCGGGGTACTACGAAAACAAAGTGTCCCCCGCGATGTTCGGCATCCGCAGAGAAGAAGACAAGCAGAACACCGAAAAGCATTCGCAGACGATCCGCGCGAACGCTTCTCCCCGCCCGAAGCTTCCCGCCGAGCCGGCGCTGCCGCTCACGCTTCCGGAAGCCGATCCCACGCGGGTAATCTCCCCGAAAACGCAGCTCGGCTACGTCGCACGGTTTGAGGGAGAGATCCCGGACTTGTCGGCGTTCTCGGACGCTGCGCGGATCGACCTGCCGCTGTGGAAACTCGGAAAAGCAAACGTCGCGGGGTTGGAAGAAAAGGTCAGCGTGATCCTGCCGCGCGTGGTATTCGACCGCGAGGAAGCGGACGTGGCACGGCTGCTCAAAGCCGCGTACGACAAAGGCGTGCGCCGTGCGACCGTTCCAAACCTGTCCTTGCTGCATCTGGTCGAAAAATTCTTCCTGCACGGCGATTATCCGCTCAACGTGTATAACAAAGAAACGCTCGCTCTGCTCTCGCGGCTGTCGTTTTCGTCGCTGTTCCTCTCGCCCGAAATCGATCCGGCGGCGTTCGGCTTTTCGACCGTGGCGCTCGAGGGTTTGGGGTACGGGCGGGTGCCGCTGATGCACACCGAGACCTGCATCATCCGCAACGTTACGGGCGTTTGTCAGCAAAAAGGCGATTGCAAAACCGTCCTGACCGACCGCACGGGCGCGGAGTTTCCCGTTCTGCGCGGGTACGGACACCGCAACCTGTTATAC
>JAGHTH010000173.1 GCA_018065365.1 Candidatus Coliplasma caballi | reverse complement strand
AATGCGCTGCCGCCTGTCCGATGGACGCGATCGAGAAAGAATAAAACCGAAAATACAAAAAATGCGGCGACCCCGCATTTTTTTGTCGGGTGGGAAAAATTTTACAGCACAGACCTTACCGAGTAGCTCCTGCGGAAATTATTCATATCAGAGCGTAAAAAGAAAGAGACCATACATTCTGCATAGTCTCTTTCTGTTGTTCCACCCGAAGAATATCAGTTCAAATTTGCTTCTTTTACGAAATCCCTTAGTTCAACCACCTTCGGGCAGAGGTTTTTGTTTGCTTTTTTGCTTTTTACGATTCGCCGTTTTCCTGTTCGTCGGCGGGGGAGTCTGCGGAAACTTCTTCGGTCTGCGCGGGCTCTGTTTCGGGCTCGTCTGCCGTTTCGGGAATTACCGGCTCGGCTTCGACCGCTGCCGCGGCGCGCGCGAACTTGGGCGTGTATTCGACGCCGGCTTTGATCTCCGCGTCGTCTTTTTTGCGCTTCGCGGAAAGCAGGATCAGACCGATGATCGAAGCAACAAACGACAGGAAACCGACCACGACAGAGAATTTGAGCGGGCCGATGTACAAGCTGTCGGTGCGGAGCAGTTCGATCCACGCTCTGCCGAAGCCGTACCAGCCGATGTAGAGAAAGAAGATCTCGCCGTCAAATTTTTTCTTGCGGTAGAAAATCAGATTGATCAGCGCAAAGCCGATCAGATTCCACAGCGATTCGTACAGGAAGGTCGGGTGGTAGCAGACGCCGCCGATCTCCATGCGGCAGAACAGGTTATCGACGTTGGCGGAACTTCCGTACGCTTCGGCGTTGACGAAATTTCCCCACCTGCCGATCGCCTGCGCCAGCATTACGCCCGGAGCGACCGCATCGACGACCTTCCACACGCTGAGTTTTTTGACGAGGCAATAGGTAATGACCGTCGCACCGCCGAAAATGATCGCGCCGTAGATCGCGAGTCCGCCGCTGCGGATGTCGATGATCTTGAAAAAGTCGCCTTTATAATCTTCCCATTTGGTCGCCACATAGATGAAACGGGCGCCGACGATGCCGAGCGGGATCGTGAACAGCGCGAGGTTATACAGATGGTCGGGATGGATCTGCTCGGTTTTCGTCGCGCGGAAATAGGCGTAGCAGAACGCCGCGATGATGCCGATCGTGATGATCACGCCGTACCAGCGGACTTCCAACCCGAACAGCGAAAACGCGACGGGGTTGAGTTCAAAAGTCCAACCCAAGCCGGGAAAACTGACGGTATGCATAGAAATTACTCCTTTCGTGGCGAGCCGTTCGGAACGACCACGCTCATGACGGTGCGATCGGTCCGGAAGGTCGATTTGAAAATCTCAAAAGCTTCTTCGTAGGGAATGCTTGCAAGTAAGCCGGGATCGCGGAGATAATCGCGCTCCGAATCCCAGTGAGAAAGCGCGGCAAACGCGGTGGATTCGACCGAATCAAAGGAAATCAGTTTGTCGGTATAGACCACGCGGCGCGCGGTCTCGAATTCTTCGCGGGTAAAGAACTGCTTTTTCCGGCGCTCGACCTCGGCGAGCACTTCGTCTTTGACGCGGTCCGGATCGTCGTTTGATACCGAAACGAGCCAATAGGCGTAGTTCAGGCGGAACGACTGCACGAACGCGCCGTCGAAACGGTCGTCGATCAGCCCGCTCTCGTACAGGCGGTTCCCCAATTCGCTCGACCTGCCGAACAGCAGATTTGCCGTGATCTCGTTCGCCGCCCACGCTCTCAACTTTTCTTCCTCGGTCTTGGCGGGAATTGCCTTCCACGCGAACTCGGCGAGCGGGCGCGCGATCTCGGCTTCGGCACGCATGTACGGCTTGCAGATCGTTTCCGGCTCCTCCGGGAACAACCGCTCAATTTCGATCTGCTCTTTCTCCTCGGGAAGCAGCTCGTCGCAGACGCGTTCTACCGCTTCGGGCGTAAGCTTTCCGCAGCCCACCAGCATCATATTCGACAGGCGGTAAAACAGATCGGTACAGCGGTACAACAGTTCCGGCGTGATCTGCGCGATGCTTTCCCGCGTGCCGACGATCTCTCTCCGGACGGGATGCTCCGCAAACAGTGCGCGCAGCAGGTTGTAATACGCCATCGTGCCGGGCTCGTCGTTGGTCATGTCGATTTCTTCGCCGATGATGCCCTGCTCTTTCGCAACGGTTTCTTTCGTGAAATAGGGGTGCGTGACGAAATCGAGCAGGATACGCAGGTTTTCTTCCTCTTTTTCGGTCGCGGAGAACAGATAGACGGTCTCCTCCGCGGAAGTAAACGCGTTCGCGTCGGCACCGGTCTGCGCAAACCGCTCAAACGCGTCGCCGCCGTTCTCGTCCTCGAACATCTTGTGTTCCAGAAAGTGCGCCACGCCGTCGGGCAAAACGGTGGGCTCCGTTTCGCCTTTCACGCGGAACATACGGTCTGCGGCACCAAAACGGACGCCTAAAAGCGCAAACGTGTGAGAACGTTCTTTCGGGAGGACGTAAACCGGCAGCCCGCTTTTGTGGCGGAAGGTTACGAACGACTCGCCGAGTTCGTCGTTTCTGACGGTACGGTAGTTCATTGCGCGCCTCCTTCCAGACAGTAAACGGTGTCAAGTTTGATCCGCGAAGCAAATTCCGAAATATCCTCTTTGGTTATCCCGGAAAGCATTTCGATCGATTCCTCGGGCGTTTCGCTTCTGTTTTGCAGCAGGCGGGAAAGTGCCCAATAGACGATCTGATAGCGGTCGTCCTGTACGCTTGTAAAGAAACTTTTGCAGCCGCGGATCGCGTTTTCGAATTCTTCGTCGCCGATCTTGCCGCTTTGGAGTTCCGCGAGCTGCGCGAGCACCTCGCTCTTTGCTTTTTCAAAGTTCTTCTTTTTCAGCCCGCAACATACGAACATGACTTTTTTGTACAAGTTCGGCACCGCCGAGCAGAAATAGCAAAGGTGCAGTTTCTCACGCACCTGCATGAACAGCCGGCTCGTCGGGGAATCGGAGAACAACATCGAAAACACGACTGCCGCCAGCGGATGCGTTTCTTTTTCCGTTTGCTCCATGCGGAAGCCCAGCACCATCTGGCACTGCGCGACGTCCATCTGCTCCGTGATGAACTGCGTTTCGGCTCTCGCCGGAACAAGCACCGCCGGAAGCAGCGACGCGCTTCGCGGCGTGAAAGGAAACAGCTCGCTTACCAGCGATTTCAGTTCGTCGTGGGATTTCTTTCCGGCGTAGAAAATCTCGACCTTTGCGCTTTGCAGAACGTCGTGATAGAACGCGGTCAGCGATTCCGGCGTTATTTTTTCGACGTCTGCTTCGGTACCGTTTCCGTCCACGGCGAAGGGCTCGCCGGCGCACATCGTTTGACGGCAGCGGGTGAGCGCGTAGCCCGGCTTGTTGTTGATGACACTCCGAATTGACGCGATCAGGTTCTTTTTTTCCTGCTCGACGTAGTCGGCGCGGAACACTCCGTTTTCGGTCAACGGGCAGAAGATGATCTGCCGGAGCAGTTTCATTCCTTCCCGCAGAACAGGCGTCCCGTCGAACGCGTAACGGTCTTCCAGCACGGACAGATCGAACGAGAGGATCTGCGTTTCGCCTCTGACCTGTACGAACGAGCCGATGTTTGCGGAATATAATTCGTCCTGCCTTCGAGAGAGCGCCTGCATCGTCGGATATTGTTCGGTGCCGCGCGTCAGTACGTCGGTCAGCAGGGAATACGCCGCCGCGGTTTCCGCGCGCAGCGGAACGAGCAGTCGGACGGTCAGCAGAGCGGCTTTGAACCGGTCTGTGTGCATCGTGGTCAGCGCAATGCCGTCCGCGAGTTCGCTTCGGATGGGCTTCATGGTCAATGTTTCCCTTCTTCGTAAATGGTTTCGCCGCCGCGCACCGTGGCGGTAACGTGAATATTTTCGTCAAAGATCGCGAAATCGGCGAGGTACCCTTCCCGCAAAAAGCCGCGGCGCTTGATGCCGAACAGTTCGGCGGGCGTTGCCGTCATCATACGGACGGCGGAACAGATGCCCGCGCCCGCGAGTTCTTTCATATTGCGTACCAGACGGTCCGCCGTTGCCACGCTGCCCGCGAACGCTTTGCGGTCGGGCATTTTCGCGACGCCGTCCTCGATAAAGCATTCCTGCCCGTTGGTCAGCGAGCCGAGAATGGTTTTGCCCTCGGTCTGCCCGGCACCGCGCATCGCGTCGGTAACCAGAACGGTCTTGCGGTCGCCTTTGGAGCGGTAAACCAACTGCAGAAGCGTTTCGGGAAGGTGCTTGCCGTCGGCGATGATCTCGACGGTCAGATCGTCGTAGAGATAGCCCGCCTCGATCAGTCCGGGATAACGGTAGCCGCCGATCCGGATGATGCTGCTCATGCCGGAATAGAAATGCGTGAGGTGGGAATACCCGTGGTATCTTGCCTCTTTCGCGACGTCGATCGTGGCGTTCGAATGTCCCATGCAGGGCAGAATGCCCGCCTGTTTCAGCGTGTCGCCGAGTTCCATGGCGCCCTCGATCTCGGGCGCGACCGTCCAGCGAACGATCAGACCTTTCGCGGCTTCCAGCACCTTTCCGTAATGCTCGGGAGTGGGCTTTTTGAGGTATTTTTCGTCCTGCGCGCCTTTCTGATCGGCGGAGAAATAAGGCCCTTCCAAGTGCATTCCGTAAAGGTACGCGCCGGGGTAATCGGTCTTCTGCACCTTGCGCAGCGTTTCGAACGATTCAAACAGTTCCTCGTCGGGACAGGTCAGCGTGGTCGGCAGAATGGTGGTCGTGCCGTACTTTGCGTGCAGCGTTGCCGCACCGATAAACGCTTCTTTCGTCCCGTCCATATAGTCGTGTCCGCCGCCGCCGTGCTGATGCCCGTCGATTAAGCCGGGCGCGGTGTAAAACCCGGAATAATCACGGACTTCGTACAGACAATTGTCGTTTTTGGCTTTTCCGGCGTAGGTGATCACGCCGTCTTCCACGCAGATCTCGCCGCCGCGTTCGATGCGGTCGTCAAACAGTAAGTCGCCTTTGAATTTGATCCGTTTCGTCATGGCTTCAGATGCCTCTTTCCGTTTCTTTTTCGGTAAGCAGAACGACCGCCGTCGCGGCGATCCCTTCTTTTCT
>JAGHTH010000206.1 GCA_018065365.1 Candidatus Coliplasma caballi | reverse complement strand
CCGGGAAAGGTGTTCTGTTCGTGGATCAGGCACGGAATGCCGAGTTTCGACGCCGCCTTGACGGTGGGCCAGCTCACGTAGCCGCCGGTGCCGACCACGACGTCGGGGTCGCGTTCTTTGAGGATCTTTTTTGCCTCGCGGACGGACGTAACCGCCTTTTTGAGCGCTTTGCAGTTCTCTTTGATCCCTTTGAAATTCAGTTTGCGGCGGAAGCCCTGCACCTCTACGAAATCAATTTCGTAGCCCGCTTTCGGGACGAGCGTACTCTCGATGCCGTGCTTCGTGCCGACAAAAGAGATCTCCGCGTCGGGAATCTGTTTCCGGACCGCCTGGGCAATATTGAGTGCGGGGTTCACGTGTCCGCCCGTGCCGCCGCCGGTAAATACGATTTTCATGTTTTACCCTTTCTCCGTATAAGAATATCTGGAAACCGCAAGGACGAGTCCCATTTCGCACATCAGAATGATCAGCGAAGTGCCGCCGTAACTGAAGAACGGCAAACTGATTCCGGTACTGGGGATCGTGTTCGACACGACGGCGAGGTTCAGAATGACCTGAATGACGACGTGTACGATAATGCCCATGACCAAAAGCGATGAGAACTTATCCTGCGAGCGTCTTGCAATGTAAAACCCGCGCCAAGCAAACGCGGCGAACAATCCGATGACCAGAACGGCTCCGAAGAAGCCCATTTCTTCGCACAGGATCGCGAAAATGTAATCGTTATACGGTTCGGGAAGATACCCGTGTTTCTGGTTGCTCTGCCCGAGTCCGACTCCCCAGAAACCGCCGGAACTGATTGCGTACAGCGATTGCGCGGGCTGCCAGCCCTTGCCGCCGCTTTCCACGGACATATAGTCGAACGGGTTTCTCCAGATGTCCAGACGCGTCAGCGCGTGAGGAACGAAGAACTGCAGGATCGGACGCGCGATCGTTGCGAGGGACGCCGCGAAGGCGATCAGGATGCCCGACAGAATGCCCATCATTTTTCCGTTGGAGCCGCCCAGCCACATCATCACGAAAATGATCAGCAGATTGATGATCGTCGCGGAAAGGTGGCTCTGCAAAAGCGTCAGCAGCAGCGCGGGCCCGCCGATCAGTGCGAATCCCCAGAAGCCGTATTTGGCGGTGTGCATCTTGTCGCGGTTTTTGACGATATAATCGGCGCAGGCAACCACGAGCGCGAATTTCAGAATTTCGGACGGCTGGAACTGGATCGGGCCGAGCACCAGCCAGCGCGTCGCGCCGTTTTTCGCGACGCCCATGATCGGAACGAGTAAGTTCAGTCCGAGCGCGACGAAATAGATCACTTTGACCATTTTCCGCAGCACCGTCAATACCGCCCGCGCAAAGAAGGCGATCAGCGCCATCATGGCGATCCCACCCACAGCGTAGCCGAGCTGCGGCTTTGCAAGGTAGTACGAGTCGTGCCAGCGGTGTTCCGCGTAGGCGTAAGAGGAGGAAAAAATCGTGATGGAACCGACGCAGACCAGCAGAACGACGATGATCAGAAACGGTCGGTCCACTTCCCCGAAGAAACGGGTGATCGTATTCGGAGCCGTCGCCTTTTTCGGCTCGGCAGAAGCAGGTTGTTTTCGATAAGCGCCGGGTTTTGTTCTTACGCCGTCCATACGCGAAAGCTCCTTTCCTCCGCAGGCATCGCAAAAGCGAACGCCGCGGAATTCTTTTTTATTTCAGTTCAAAAACAGACGTAGGGAATGAAGTAATACGCAATCGCGCAGCAAAGCGCGGTCGCCAGAGAAAAGACGAACACGATGCGGACTTCCGACCATCCGCACATCTCAAAGTGATGATGCAGCGGTGCCATTTTGAAAATGCGTTTGCCGGTCAGTTTGAAGGATCCGACCTGCAGCATAACGGAGATTCCTTCCACGATCCACACGAAGCAGATCGGGATAAGCAGCAGTTCCATATGCAAATGGAACGCCATCGCCGTGATGAAACCGCCCAAAAACAGCGATCCGGTATCGCCCATAAAGATCTTTGCGGGGTGAAAATTGAACACGAGGAAACCGAGCAGACCGCCGATCAGCGACATACAGAGCGGGGATGCCCACTGGGCATCGACGAATTTTGCGTCCACAAGCACGCCATCCGCCACCAACGCGAAAAACAGGCAGACGATCAGCGCGATGCTTCCGGCGAGTCCGTCGATCCCGTCCGTCAGGTTGGCGCAGTTGATCACGTACACCACGACGACCAGCATGATCGCGTAGTAGTACCACGGGTGCGTTCCGTCGCAAAGCTTTGCTCTCGCAAAGAGGAACGCGCCGGCGGAAAGGAATTGCAGTACGAGTTTCTGTTTTGCGGTCAAGCCCTTGTTGCGCTTTTTGAAAAGTTTGACGTAATCGTCGATAAAGCCGATCAGCGCGGAAGAAAGGGAGAGAATGAACACCGGGATCAGCCCTTTGTTGACAAGCCCGATCCCTCTCCACAGGCAATAGCCGGCGAACACCAGAAGCATCGGAAACAGGAAGAACAGACCGCCCAGCACGGGAGTTCCCTCTTTGCACTTATGCCACGAGGGTCCGATCTCAAGGATTTTCTGCCCCAATTTGACTTTGCGTAAGATCGGGATAAAGATTTTCAGCAAGATCACGCTGATCACGAACGCGATCAGCATCGGCAAAAGCAGGTGAGGCAGAAGATAATCGACTCTTCCCCATTTATCCAATAGTTTCATTGCTCGCTTTGATCCCTTTCTGTTCCTTGTTTTTGTCAGTCGTTGACCGATTGATAGCGGCATTCCAGCACGATCACGGTGCCGACCGGTACCGCTTCTCCCTTTTTCACGGAAGAAGATACTACCTGGCATCCCGCCGTATCGTTTCCGAACACGCCCGAAAGACGAACGTTCAGCCCTTTGGCAAGCAGGGCTTTCTTTGCCGCTTCGACGCCGCTTCCGACGACGTCCGGCATCGACGTGGTCTTGAGTTCCATATCTTCCTCGGTATAGAGGATTACGGTGCCGCCCTTCGTAACGGTCGAGCCCGACGCGGGAAGCTGATTGAAGACGACGTTGCCTTCCCCTCTGACGACGACGGTCAGTCCGAGGGCCTCAATGGCACTCTTGGCGTCGCGCAGCGAACTTCCGATGTAAGCGCCGACCGGGATCGTTTCGACTTTGCCGCTCTCTCCGGGCTCGATGCCCATATAGGGCAGGACTTCGGCAAGAATGCGTCCGACGGCAGGTGCCGCCACGACGGAGCCGTAGTAGCCGAATTCGGTGTTCGGTGTATCGACCGTAACCAGAATGGCGATCTGCGGATCTTCCGCGGGCGCGAAGGTTACGCAGGAAGAAACGTAGTCGTTTTCCCGTTTGGTGTCTCGTTTTTCACTCGTTCCGGTCTTGGAAACGACGTTATAGCCGCTGACGCAGGCGTTTTTGGTGGAGTTGGTCAGATATTGCAGAAG
>JAGHTH010000013.1 GCA_018065365.1 Candidatus Coliplasma caballi | reverse complement strand
GTAGGAGTCGGTGTCGGCGCCTACGTCCACGTTGGAGGTCCAGCCCGTGTTGTCGATATACGCGTCCATACAGCAGACGAACAGTTGGTACGCTTTGCCGTTCTGCGAGCGGAACAGTTTTTCGGCGATTGTCAGACCGGCGAGGTCATTCCGATCGCTTTCGTAATCCTCCGGCTTCATCGTGTAGGAACGGCGATTTATCAAATGCAGTTTGTCGTATAAGGACGCGGACTCGGTTTCGCCCGCGACATTTTCGAATTGTAATTTTGCGCCGCCGTTTTCCAAAAGGAGCAGCAGCGCCGCTTCCGCGACGTCGGCATGAAACTCCGATAAGTCGCCCGCAAACAGTTCGTCGCCGACAGTCAGCGTTTCGTTTGCGGAAAAAGGAAGTTGGTTGCTGCATTTGATCGTCAGCGAGTAAGAAACGCTTTCGGCGTCGGGCGCATCCAGCGGGGGTTCGACGGTTATTCCGGCGACCAAAGCCGATTCGGTTTCGGAAACGGTGGAGTCGTCGGGTGTTTCGCCGCAGCCGCAGAACACGGCTGACAGAAGCGCAAACGCAAGGAAAAGCGCGCACGGTTTTGTTCGGTTGTTCATAGAAGTTCCTTTCCGGTTGGCAGGGTATGGTTGTCGGCTGTTCGGATTCGATCCGGATTCTATCCTAATTATATATCATTCCGCCGGAAAAAGCAATAGAAAAAACGCGTGAAACCCGGAAAAAGCGCTCCCCGGCGACGCTTTTTTATACAAATGCAAAAAAATCAAAAAAGCGCTTGACAAACCCGGAAAGTTGTGCTATAATAGCCAAGCTGTCCGAAAGAACGGCATTCCTTGGAGGTTTAGCTCAGCTGGGAGAGCATCTGCCCTACAAGCAGAGGGTCACAGGTTCGAGCCCTGTAGTCTCCACCAAACAGAAATAATCCGAACTTATTGTTTGTAAGCAATGGGTTCGGATTTTCTGTTTCTTTTGAGTACCCGTACGGCAAAAACGGAAAGCGAAGCAAAAGCAGAAAGAAAAAGGCATAGAAAAAGGCGGCAGGGATGATACCTTGCCGCTTTTTCGATTGGAATACCGGGACTACTTCCGGGGCTTTTCGTTCTGCGCTCTCTTTTTGTCTGCCTCTGCCGCTTTGCCAGCTTTGTAGCGTTCTGCCCATTGCGTTAATTCCGCAATGCCTTCCGGCGTTTTGACCTTTTCGGCAAATGGCTCCAACAGCATTTCGGCGAGACTGTCGACGACGAACTGCGGGATCACCTCTCCCCGGTTGTCCCGTAGGACAGCTGGGATGATCGAAGCGATGGCGAGAATAAGGTTGGCGAGGAATACGGTCGTTGCGTAAAGCATAATGGTTTACTCCTTTTATGTATTTGTATTTTCGTGGTTTTTGTCGGCTTTCATTTCGATGACTGCTTTGAACTTGTAAGCATAATTGCTTGCGATGACATCGACGCGGTTGTGTCCGAGAGACCGGGAAACTTCGAGCATTGCGGCACGGTCAAGGGAGAGACCTTTGAGGTCTTTCCGGAAATCATACCGCTCTTTGCGGGAAAGCGTTTTGATCGGGCGGGCGATTTGCTTGTAGAAGCGTGCAGCGTACAGAGCACGGTAGGAGTGTTCGTCAAAGGCGGAATGGATCTTTCTGAACACCCTGCCGGATCCGGCGGATTTCATTTTTTGCAAAACGAATTCAATGTCCTCCGGTGTGCCGACGACCTTTGCGTCGCGCTGCTTCCCGCCTTTGCCGTTGCGGATGTGGATGTAGAGTTCGCCGTTTATGAAGCTGTACTCGTCCCCGTTCAGCATCGACAGCTCGCTCCTGCGAAGCCCGGTGCACGATACGAAACGAACCAGATCGGC
>JAGHTH010000001.1 GCA_018065365.1 Candidatus Coliplasma caballi | reverse complement strand
TTTCCGCGTGTTCGGCGGTCGTGTTGACGCCGTGGATCAGAATGCAGCGCAGGCGGATCCTCGCGCCGAGAGAAGCGGCGCAGAGCAGATTTTTCATCGTTACGGACAAATCGACGCCGGTGTTTTCGGAATACCGCGCGGGATCACTGTCTTTATAATCCCACAAAAACAGATCGACCGTCCCGACAAGTTCGGGGATCCATTCCGAAGCGAACACGCCGCTCGTTTCAAGCGCCGTGGAGATCCCGGCGATTTTCGCGGCTTTCAGCAGCGTGATCGCGGCTTCCGGCTGCATCATCGGCTCTCCGCCGGAAACCGTCAGCCCGCCCGTTTCGCCGTAGAACGCGCGGTCACGCAGGACTTTTTCGAGAATTTCATCCGTTTCGGCTTCGAAAAACGAACGTTCCAAAGCCGACGTCGGACAAAGATCGACGCACTTGCCGCAGCGGACACACTTTTCCCGGTCGATCGCGCGCAAAGGAGAAAAGAGCTGCGCGCCGCAGCCGGTCGAAAGGCATCTGCCGCAGCCGATACACTTCCCGGCATCCAAAAGGATCTGCGGGGTGGCTTTCTGCCCTTCGGGGTTATGACACCACTTGCAGAAAAGCGGGCAGCCGGCAAAAAAGACCGTCGTGCGAATCCCCGGGCCGTCGTGGGTGCAGAATTTCTGGATCGAAAACAGTTTCGTTTTCATGAATGCCCTACCGCTCGCTCAATCACCATTTCCTGCCAATCCTTGTTCAGCGTGGCAAAGCGGGCGTTCCAGCCGGATACCCGCACGGAAAGTGTCTGGTACTGTTCGGGGTGTTTTTGCGCCTCGCGCAACAGTTTGGCGTCGGCAATATCGAACTGTACGAAATAGCCGCCCAACGTTACAAAGCCGCGGATCAGCGCGGCAAGCGCGTCCAGCCCCTCGTTTCCGCTTACGGAGCCCGCCGGAAGCTGAATGTCAAGCGCCGCGCCGGTTACCGTTTTGGCGAGGTCTGCCGCGCAGTAGGAGCGAATGACGGACGTTACGCCCGCGTAATCCGTACCCGGTGTCGGAGAAGCGTTGCCGGCGAGAATATCCCCCGCCTTTTTTCCGAACGCGGTCGCAAGTCGGTGCGACGACCATTCGATCTGTCTGCCGAAGGTGCTGATGCCGCCGGGGAATCGGATCTGCGTTTCGCCTTCGTGCCGTTTGCAGCATTCCGCAAAGTCGTCGATCAGACGGCGGTAGATCGCGTCAACTTCCGCGTTGTCATTTCCGAAATAGCGGTAGTGCGTTAAGGCGTATCTGCGCAGGTCTTCTCTGCCCTCCCAGTTGTCGCGCAAGGCGGCAAACAGTTCCGGAAGCGTAAGCAATCCGTCGTCGTACACCATTTTTTTGATCGCGTAGAGGGAGTTCACAACGTCCGCGACTCCGCCGATGTGCGGCGAAATGACCGTATATTCGGGGCCGCCCTCAAAATAGGAAAGGCCTTTCCCGATGCAATCCTGTTCAAAGAGAGAAACGACGGTGCAAGCAGGCCGTTTTGCGAAGCGGTCGTTCTCTTTGTTATACATCCAGCCGGTAACCCATTCTTCGATCCCCGAAACGCGTTCCCGCATTTTGCGCAAATATGCACCGTACAGGTCGTCAAACGTAGGAAAATCGGTTTTTTCGTAGTTCGAGACTGCCTGTTGAAGCACTTCGAGCGCGTCAAACGGAATGTAGTTGAACATGGTATGCCCGGGGATCTGCACTTCCCAGCAGCCGTCGTTGGCAAAGCGGCGCGCTTCTTTTTCCGGGTAACCGTAACCCGTCAGCGACGACAGGATCAGTTCCTCATTATAGATCGCCACGACACCCCCGCCAAAGCGAATGGTCTGCGCGACTTTGCGCAGAAAAGCGGGATCGGTGTTGCGGTTTACCCTGACGGTAACGGGAAAATCGCCGATCGGCAGTTCTTCAATGATATCCAGCACGAGATAACTGATCTCGTTGGTTACGTCGTTCCCGTCTTCGTCAATGCCGGAAAGCACGATGTTCTGATAATGCTGCGCATCGCCGGAGCCGCGGTGGATCCCGTTGATCCATTCGCAACCCTTGATGAAGAAATGTGCGAGAAACTCTCTTGCTTCCTCCAAAGTGATCGCGCTCGTTTCCAGATCTTTGCGAAGGTAATCTCCGAGCAGTACGCCCAGCCGTCCGAAGCCGGGCCAGTTCCCGCACAGACGGATAAACGAAAACGTAAACCACAAACTCTGCACCGCTTCTTTGAACGTGGTCGCGCGCTCCGCGGGAACTCTCTGCAAAAGAAGGTAGGTTTCGCGATGTTCCGGCATGCCGGAAAGCAGTTCCAGGTAGCGTTTATGGTAGAGTTCAAAGCAGTCCAGACAATGCAGAACACTCTGGTAAAAACGGGCTTTGGAAGTGTCGGTATTTTGCGACGCGCAGCGACGTGCGCGTTCCCGGATGCCGTTGTAGCCGACGTTCAGAATCTCAAAAAAGTCAACCGTCAGATGACTGACGCTTTCAAGGAATTGTCCGTTTTTGAATTTTGCCGGAATGAGATGACGGATAGCGTCCCCGTAAGTTGCCGCGCCGCTGATTCTTTCTTTCGGGCAAACGCGAAGCGGCGCCGTGCGCACGATCGCCTCGATCGCGGCATCGTAAGCGTCCAAGTCTGTTCGATCCGTCAGATCAAACGGGAGTTCCACGGAAGGCGTATCAAGCGCTTCCCTGCCGTAGATGCCGCTCAAAGACTCCATGGCAAAGTTCCGCGTCTGTTCGGACAATCGGATCGGTCTGTCTTCGGAAAAAGAAGTGTAGAATTTCATAAAAAGCCCCTCCGGGAATCCGGTTCTTGATGTTTTCATTGTATCATCTATTCTCACGTTTTGCAAGAGGGAATCAGAAAAAACGATAAATCGTTTCTGCGTTCCGACGGTAAAAATTGGAAAACATAAAAAAGCGGTTTCGTGCAACAATAACAGCGAGAGGAAAAAGGTTTGAAAAAAGGTTTCAAACGACGGACCCGGCAAATCGTCCGGATTCCGACCTCTGAATCATCAAAAAGGAGAAAAATACAATGGCAAACAAAAATCTTGTTCCCGGCGCAAAGAACGCGCTTGACAAGTTCAAAATGCAGGCAGCTTCCGAAGTCGGCGTCAATCTGGCGCAGGGCTACAACGGCGATCTGACCGCGAAACAGGCGGGTTCCATCGGTGGTCAGATGGTCAAGAAAATGATCGAAAGCTACGAAAACAACATCAAGGGCTGAGTCATTTCCTGACAAAAAGACCTGTGCCGATCGGCGCAGGTCTTTTGCTTTTCGCTTTGGGAACGGATCAATGCAGTTGAATCTCCAACTCGTGATCGCTTTTCCATTCGGTGCTTTCGGCGTAATGCTCCACGATGCCGAACGAAATCAGGAAATCTTCGTCTTTTTCGATCCCGAAGTCGTCCCACGCGAAACGGACGCAGCAGGTTTCGCGCAGATCGGAATAGTCCACGTCGAGTCGGATATCGGGGCTTGTTCTGCCGGACGCCCTGCACTGCGGGATCAGAATGCCGAAGCAGAATTCCTCAATGACCGCTTTGATTTTCGTGCACAGCGCGGAGCGCAGGTCGTTTTTCAGCGCGAAATGGTCGATTTCGGTGTAGACGGAAAGATAGTCGTAATCCACGCTGTCGATGGCGAACGAAAGTTGTTTGAGGCGCAGAATGAACGAGCGCGTTTTTTCTTTTTCGGGAGTGCGGAAAATCTGCTCGGGAGTTCCCTCCTCGTAGATTCCGCCGTCCGACAAGAAAATCACGCGGTTTGCCACACGCTCGGCGAATTTCATATCGTGCGTAACCATCATCATGGTATATCCCTTATCCGCGAGGTCTTTGATGACCGTCTGCACTTCGCCCACCATCGTGGGATCCAGAGCAGAGGTCGGCTCATCGAACAGAATGACGTCCGGCTCCATCGCAAGCGCACGCGCGATCGCGACGCGCTGTTTCTGGCCGCCCGAAAGACTTTTCGGATAGGAGAGGGCATTGCGGGCAAGACCGACGCCGGAAAGCAGTTCCATTCCGCGCGCATACGCTTCGGCGGGCGAACACTTACGCACGTGGATCGGCGCAAAGCAGACGTTCTCGATGACCGTCATATTGGCAAACAGATTAAAACTTTGGAACACCATGCCGACCTGTTCGCGCATTTTATGCAGCGGATAGCCGGCGGCGGTAATGTCCTTCCCGCCCACGAAAATCTTTCCGGAAGTCGGTGTTTCCAGCATATTCAGCATACGTAACAAGGTCGATTTTCCGGTCCCGGACGGGCCGATGATCGAGATCGCGTCGCCTTTCCGTACGCGCAGCGACAGGTCATTGATCGGCGTGGAAGTCGGGAACCGTTTCGTCAGCCCTTCGATGCGGATCGCGTCCTCACAGTCTTCCACGGAAGCGCGGGGGCTTCGGCTGCCTGCTTTTTCGGAAGCGAATCTGCGCAGGATCTTCTTTTCGGAACGCGTATGCGGATCGAATTTCAGTTCGGCGCTGCGGATCAAGGCAGTCAACAGCCAGCCGATGAGCAGATAGATCAGCGCCGTGGCGATCAGCGGGAAAAACGCTTCGTAAGTTCTCGCGCGGATGATATCAGACACCTTGGTCAGATCCTCGACGGCGATATACCCCACGATCGCTGTCCCCTGCACCAACGACACAAGAAGATTCTTGTAGTTCGGCAGGAACTGCGTCAGCGCCTGCGGCAGAATGACGTACAGAAACGTCTGCGCGTCCGTCATGCCGACGCTGTACGCGCCCTCGGTCTGCCCGGCGTCGATCGAAAGCACCGACGTGCGCAGGAAGCCGAATACCGAGAACGTTACGCTGACCGAAAACGCGATCACGGACACCCAAAAGCCCGGGATCGACGCCTTTGCAAACAGAACGTAATACATCAACATCAGCAAAACCACCATCGGCAGTCCGCCGACGATGCGCGAGAAGAAGTTCACAACACCCAAAAAGAGTTTGCCTTTCCCGCGGCTGAACAGATACAGCAAGAAGCCGAGCAAAGTTCCCGCCGCCGCGCTGATCAGCGTGATCGCAAGCGTGATCAAAACGCCGGAAAGGATCGTTTTCCAGCGATGTTCCACCACAAACGTCTTGCGGAAACTTTCCGAAACGCGACGGAAGAAGGGCTCCTTTTCGACCGCCGTTCTGACCACCGGAAACAGATTACTGATCAGATAGGGCTTCGAGA
>JAGHTH010000057.1 GCA_018065365.1 Candidatus Coliplasma caballi | reverse complement strand
GGGAGATCGTGGCGATCTTCCTGTCCGTGCTGGGAGCCGTCCGTTGCGGACAGGTGGACGTGGAGCGCGGCGGAGAGGGAACGAACGAATTGTATCTGTCGCTCGCGAAAGAGCAGGTGCAGGTCGATCCCGACGGTCTTTCGGACGTTTAAGGACAAAAAAGCATCATGATGACAAACGTAAAAAACAATCTTCCGGTCTGTTACGACGAGATTTCGGACCTGCCCGCGTCCGCGACGGCTGCCGCGATCGGTAACTTTGACGGGGTGCATCCCGGGCACCGGGCGGTGTTCGGGCGGATGCGCGAGGTCGCGGAAGAACGAAACCTGCGCGCGCTTGCCGTAACGTTCCGGGGAAACCCGAATTTTTCCTGCGCCGGAAAGGGCCATTTGCTGCCCGAGCCGCAGCAGCGGGAAGCGCTTTCCCGCGCCGGTGTGGAAACGGTCCTGCGGCTCGATTTCGAGAGATACCGCGGGTACGCGCCCGAAACGTTCGTGCGGGAGGTCTTGCTCGGCGCGCTGCATTGCGACGTGGTGCTGGTCGGGGAGAATTTCCGCTTCGGGAAAGACCGCGCGGGCGATACCGAATTGCTCGGCAGCGTGCTTGCGGAGGCGGGAAAAGAACTGATCGTGCTGCCGTCGGTACGGTTTGAGGGCGAAACGCTGTCCTCGACTGCCGTGCGGGAGGCGTTGATGGCAGGGGAGATCGGGCGCGCGTCGGCGATGCTCGGCAGGCCCGTTTGCTACGAACTTCCGGTCGAGAGCGGCGCAAGGATCGGTCGGACGCTGGGGTTTCCGACGGCAAACCAAAGATTCCCGGAAAAACTCGTGCTTCCGCGGTTCGGGGTGTACGCTTCCGAAGCGGAAGTCGGCGGGGAAATTTATTCCGCGGTCAACAACGTCGGCGTCAAACCGACGGTCGGCTCGGCGTATCCGCTGATCGAAACGCATTTGCTCGGGTTTTCGGGCGAACTGACCGGGAAGACGATCCGCGTTACGCTGAAGAAATTTCTGCGGGCGGAAATGAGATTTGACAGTATATACGAGCTGCGAAATCAGATCGCAATGGATATTGAGAACGCCGGGAAGGTCTGACGGACGTTCCCGCAAAGATGGAGAACACAAGCATGAATTGGACAAAAAAACGGGGGATCTGCCTGCTTCTGGCGATCCTGACGGTGCTTTCGGCGGTCGCGTTGTCGGTCGCCGCGGAGCCGGAAACGAGCGGAGAAACCTCGGAGGAAAGTTCCGAGCCGGCGTTTGATCCGAGCGGCGATTTTTCCGCCGCCAATCCCGCGATGTCGTTCTGCGTGGAGACCGGGCAGGTGCTTTACGAGAACCGCGCGGACGAGATTCTGCCCGCGGGCGTGATCACGAAGCTCTGCGCGTTGATGGTGGCGCAGGATCTGCTGCACTCGACCGACCGTTCGATGACGACGCGCATCACGTTGGAGGATGATTGGATCCGCGACAGCTATGTTCCGGGCGACCGTTCGACGCCGTACATCGGGCTGAAAGCGGGCGAGGAATACACGCTGGAGTATCTGTTCACGGCGACGATGGTCGCGGGTGCGACCGACGCCTGCTGCGCGTTGGTCAGGTATTGCGCGTCGCAGATTTTGCAGGAGTCCGAGCAGGGCTTCTTGGCGAAAATGAATGAAAAAGCAGCCGCGCTCGGAATGGGAAACACGCGGTTTACCTCCACGACGGGCAAGGGCTCCGCTTCGATGACGACGACGCGCGACGCGATGAAGCTGGTCGCGGCGTTCTATTCCTACAACGATCTCGTCATGGCGTCCGACTGCGCTTCGTACGGGACGATCAAGAACAAAAACTACCTGTTGAGCGACTATTTCGTGCGCGATTACGTCAATCCGAACGTCATCGGACTGATGGCGGGACAGGCATCCAACGAGGGCAATTACGCGGTCGCGACCTACACGGAGGACGGCGGGAAGATCTATGCCTTTCTTGTCATGGGCGCGTGCGGCGAAAAGATCGACACCGACGGTACGCACTGGTTTGATCCCGGCAACGCGTACGAGGATATCAACCGGATGATCGGCTGGACCGACGCGAATTACGAATACCGCACGCTGTGCAAAACGGACGATCTGATGTACGAATTGCGGATGGGCGACGGCGCGGAGACCGACCATCTGATCCTCGTCCCCGAAAAAGAGGTCGATCTGATGATCTTCCGTCCGAAAGAAGCCGAAATCAAAACGGAGATCAAGCTTTCGGACGCGGTCTATACGGCGGAATACAACGGTAAGGACGTTCTGTGCGTCGATGCGCCCGTCAAGCAGGGAACGGTGTTCGGCACCGCGACCTTCCTGCAGCGCGGCGAAGTGCTTGCGACGGTCAACCTGATCGCGAGGGACTCGGTGGAGATCAACGATCTGCGGCAGGCAATGACGCGCATTCATTCGTTCCTGTTTGAAGGGCCGATGAGCAAGATCATCCGCATCGTTGCCATTCTGATCGGGCTCTGGATCCTGCTGGCGCTGGGACTGTTCGTGTACCGGATCGTGCAGTATTTCAAAAAACGCAAGAAGTCGAAAATGTGAACAAATTGTGAAAAATCGCAAAGTGGGCAAAAAACTCTTGCAATACGGGCGCAAATGTGATATGATAGTACAGAAAATTTCGGAAATGATTGAAAGGAAATGAAAAATATGTCTTTGGTTCAATACATTGTGGGCGCAGTCGTGATCGTTCTTGCCGTTGTTCTGGTCGTTCTGATCACGTTCCAGCAGGGAAAAAGAAAGGGTTTGGAGAACGTTATCAGCGGCAACTCCTCGAACAATTCTTTCTTGAACAAGACCGAAGCGGCGAAAAAGGGCAAAAAGTTTGAGAAAATGACGCTCTATGTCGCGATCGCTTTTGCGGTCATCGTAATTGCAATGTACCTCGTTACCGCGATCGGCGATAACATCAAGGCGCATCAGAACACGAGTTCGGCAGAAGCTTCGACCTCGCAGGCCGAATAAGGTTTCACACAGAGCAAAGAACGTCGGTGATAAGAACGTCGGCAAAATGCCGAGTGTTCTTAAGGACAGTTTTGTAAGACACTCGCCACACAGCGTGG
>JAGHTH010000146.1 GCA_018065365.1 Candidatus Coliplasma caballi | reverse complement strand
AGATAGTCCTCGATGTTCAGCTCGTTCTCTTTTGCCGTGGAAATGATCGATTATAACAAAACCAGCCTTCTACACACAAGACGGGCTTCCTATTCACTTTGGTATTTTTTACGCTTCGCGCAAAAACCTTTTTTGAACCTCTTGACAAATAATTACAATATGATACAATGGAACTACACAAGTCAATAAGACAAAGAATGCGGCTTTTCTTTGGTACGAAAACGCCTTTATTTCAAGGCATTCGATCATTTTTGCTTCGGGTTTCTGCTGTCGCAAAAACCGGTTTGGAACCTGCCCCGGCAAAATGTTTCGTTATAAACACTCGTACCAAAAAACAAGATCCTGCTTGTCAGGATCTTGTTTTTTTGATATAGAAAGTCAAAAATGGCTTGAAGAACCGAGCGCTCGCGGTCATACACTAAGGATGCCGTGCAAGGTCGGAACTTTTTGCAAAGGCAGTCGGTGAACAAATTGTGTTCCCGGCTGCTTTCGCTTATTTATCTGGTTTTGCCCGTCAGCAGATCGTCAACGGCAGCGTTTTCGCCTTTGATCACAACGTACCAGACGTACTTGCCCTGCACGGTAAACTTTGCGCTTTTCAGCGTTTCGGTATCGACAGAGGGATACATTTTGGCGTTTTCGATTTTCAGGTCGATGCGGGCTTTCAAGTACAAAATAAACGTTTCGGCGTAGGATTCGTCCGACAGTTCAAAAATACCGAATTCACACGGCAGGGTCGGTTTGCTCTCGTCGATATACAGTTCATAATTTGCCACTTTCGTAAAATCGGGAACGTCTGCGGCGTCTCCGAAATAGGAGCGGATCAGATCGTCGTCCAGCCGGGAAACCTCCTCACTTTTCGGTGCGGAGGAAAACCGCAATCCTCCCGACAGCGAACGTGTCGAAAGGATCTCTTCCGCAGCGGCGGAAATGTCAAAGTCTTTCACTCCGCAAGCGGTCAAAGAGAACGTCAGCAAAACGGCAAGGCAAATAAGAAAGCAAATTTTTTTCATAAGAAAGCCCTTTCTGTATAAGAACTGTATCTATTGTACCGCCTTTTTCCCGATGTGTCAAGGGAATTTTCCTTTTTTTGAAAAAAGTGTTGTAAAAAGGAAAACGTTCTGTTATAATTGAGGTATCAAATCGATTGGACAACAAAAAGGAGGTACGGAGCGGCATGGTCTTTTCCTCTTTGATTTTCATATTTGCTTTTCTGACAACGACGCTTGCCGTTTACTTTCTGGTACCGCTCAGACTCCGCAACCTCGTTCTGTTTGTGATGTCGCTTCTGTTTTACGGTTGGAAAGAGCCGAAGAATATCCTTTTGATGCTCGTTTCGATCGTCTCGGCGTACGCATTCGGGTTTTTGATCGAAAAATACCGTGAAAGCAACGTACGAAAGGCAAAATGTTTTCTCTTTCTTTCGCTGGCTGTCAACCTTTCTTTTCTGCTGTTTTTCAAGTATTTCAATTTCTTTGCGTCGATTTTCGGAGCAAAAGGGATTCCCGAACTGACGCTTCCGGTCGGGATCTCGTTCTACACCTTCCAGATCATGTCTTATTCGATCGACCTGTATCGCGGGCAAGCGGCGCTTGCGCGGCGCGTGATCCCGTTCGGCACCTACGTTACCCTCTTTCCGCAGTTGATCGCCGGCCCGATCGTGCGCTACAAAGACATCTGCGACCAACTGACGAGTCGCAAGGAGTCTGTCGAGAAGTTTGCACGCGGCGTTCGCCGATTCGTCTGCGGGCTCGGCAAAAAACTTCTGCTCGGAGACGCGTGCGCGGCATTGGCGGAACGTCTGATCACGAACTCCGAATTCTCGCCGACCGCGCTCGGCGCGTTTCTGACCGCCGTCTTTTATACGTTTCATATCTACTACGATTTTTCGAGTTACTCCGATATGGCGATCGGGCTCGGCAGAATGTTCGGGTTTGAGTTCCCGGAGAACTTCAATTATCCCTACACGGCAAAGAGCGTTACGGATTTCTGGCGGCGGTGGCATATCACGCTTTCGACCTGGTTCCGCGAATACGTGTACATCCCTCTCGGCGGCAACCGAAAAGGGAAATTCCGCACCTACTGCAATCTCGCGATCGTATGGCTGCTCACGGGTTTCTGGCACGGCGCAAACTGGAATTATCTCCTTTGGGGCGCGTACTTTCTGCTGTTTTTGATCATTGAAAAGGCGTTTCTGCTTCGTTTCCTCGAAAAGTCGAAAGTGCTTTCTCATCTCTATTTGCTTGTGGTCGTTCTGTTTGGTTGGGTGCTCTTTTTCGGGGAGGATCTTACCTTTGTAACCGACACCGTGCAAAGAATGTTTTTCTTCGGCGCGACCGCGTATGACTCGGTTGTCGTGTACGACCTGCTCCACGCTCTGCCGTTGCTGATCCTCTGCGCCGTCGGCTGCACGCCGCTCCCCGCCAAATACTTCAACCGCCTGCGTGAAAGATGTTCCGCGTTCGATTTGCTGACGCCCGTGTTCACGGTTTTGCTGCTGGCGCTTTGCACGGCGTATATGGTCGATAACACCTTCTCGCCGTTCCTGTACTACATTTTTTAGGGGGGGAGGAAAAGAGGATGAAAAAGATTCGAGACCTCCTTACGATCCTTTCGTTCTGCGTTTTTCTGGCCGTTTTTGCCGTTCTGTTTCTTGTTTTGCCGGAAAAACCTTTTTCCGAAACGGAAAATCGTCCCCTGCAAACAGCGCCCGCGGTCTCTCCGGAAACGATCCTTTCCGGAACGCTGGCAGATCAGACAAACCTTTGGTTTTCCGATCAGTTCCCGCTGCGCGACGGTTTCGTCCGTTTGAAGTCCGCGTTTGAACTTTTGCTTTGCAAGGGAGAAAACAACGGCGTCTTATACTCGGATTCCCAGCTTGCCGTGCGGGCATTTGACGCTTACGATTCCCGTTTGCATATCGCGGAAAACGCCGATTGGTATTTCGCCCCGACCGTCAAGGCACAGTTGGAACGGTACGGCGACCTGGTCGGGCAGTTATCCGTTCCCGTCGTTACGCTGATCCCGCCGCGCACCGTCGATGTGGCAGACAGCGCATTCCCCTACGATCGTCCTTACGGGGACGGGCTGTACGATCTGCTTTCGGAAGTTCTGCCGGAAAAAGCCGGCTATCTGGAACTTCTGCCCGATCTTCGCGCCGCGTATGAGCGCGGCGAATATGTGATCTACCGCACCGACCACCATTGGACGACGCTCGGCGCATATACCGCCTACCAAAAGGTTGCGTCTGCGCTCGGGATCGAAGAAGTTTCGCCGGAGGAAACGTGGAGCAAGACCGAGATCTCCGACTTTTTCGGGACGACCGCGGCGCGCGCGTCTTTTCCGTGGGGAAAGCCCGACGTCATTACCCTTTACGACGACGGCGAAAACTACACCGTAACAGCCGACGGAGAAACGCTTGACGGCTTATACGATTTCCGCCGCGCCCGAAGTTCCGACAAATACACCGCTTTTCTCGGCGGTACGCACGGCGTAACGACTGTAAAAGGGAACGGCGACGACCGGAAAACGCTTTTGGTTTTCAAAGATTCCTTTGCGGACAGTCTGATCCCTTTCCTTGCGCACCACTTTGATATTGTGGCGCTCGATCTCAAAACGCACCCGGATCTGACCGCGGCGATCGGCGAATACCATCCCGAAGCCGTTTTGGTCGTTTACAATGCAGAAAATCTCATTACGAATGCCGCGTTCGGCAATCTTCGATAAAGAAAAGGAGAATTACCGCCATGAAACGTCTGCTTCCCATTCTGTTTGTCGTCCTTTTGACGTTCACGCTCGTGCTTGCTTCCTGCGGGAACGCTTCGGAATCGAGCGCAGAAACTTCCGATCCGACAGAAAAGTCGGCTGCTTCTTCCGAAGGGCAGTCTCTTTCGGCCGAGGAGTCCGTCGCGTCTGAGGAGCCCGCAGAGCCGTCCAAAGACAGCGTCGAGATCGTTTACGTCAGTTATTCCGAAAAGCCGTACGGTGCGGTCGTAGGCCGCTGTGCAGAGGGGGCTGTCGTTACCGCCAAGAGCGACAATGACGAATCCAGCGCTCTTTCGTGGCACGGTTGGTTTTCCGTCCGAATCAAATGTCCGCGAAGCAATACCGCTTATACCTTTACGCAAACGGTAGATGGGAAACAGGTCGGAGATCCGATCACCAAAAAACTCTCCCCCGTTACGCCTTCCTCTGATATGTGGCCGATCGTAACCGGCTACGACAGTCAACTGTTTTTGCAGAAGATGCTGCCGGATTTCCGGCATACCAACCTCCCCGCAGACAGCGCGTTCAATTCGTTTTCCGACCGTGTTGCCGCGCATTTGAAACAGCTCCGCACCGTCAACGAAAACGCGGAAATCATCTATATGATCGCACCGGCGTCCATGACGGTTTATCCCGAACTCGTTCCCGAGCAATACAAGCAGGGCGCCGGCAAGAGCAAACTCGATCGCACGCTGGAAGCGGCAAAAAAAGGCGGTGCGACCGTCATTGATCTGCGGACGGCTTTTGCGGAGCATAAGAACGACGAAATGCCTCTGTACTACAAATTTGACAGTCATTGGACGGAATACGGCGCATTCGTTGCCTATACCGAACTGTTCGAGCATATAGCAGAGCGCTTCCCCGCTTCCAAACCCCGTGCGATCGACGAATTCGACTGGCAGGGAAAAAGTTACGAGAGCGGAGACATGGTCTATTATTTGCAGATGGAACGCGAAGTCGTCCACGATTACGGGTACTTGCGCACGATGAAGTTTGACGACGATTCCGGCGCTTCGAAAGTGCAGCGTTATCTGAACAACGATCGCCTTACCTATTCGGACTACGTTACCTGGGACAATACTCACGCTTCCGGCGATACGAACAAACCGAACGCGTACGTGATGCGGGATTCCTACTCCACCCAGATTTACGATATTCTGGCGGAACGTTTCAACAAGACGCATTACGTCGGAATGTGGGGGTATTCCTGGAACTTTGCGCAGATCTCCAAGGAAAAACCCGACTACGTCATTTACCTGATTGCCGAATGGAACATCGACTCCATTCTGTATTCGTAACGGATAAAAGCAAGAAAGGTTTGGTGGCAGGTTTGAAAAGAATCATTACGTTTCTCTGTTTGATGCTGTCGGCGGTATTGCTTTTGTCGTGTGCGGAAAGCGATCCCGTTTCGAGCAAAAGCGACGCCTTGTCGGAAGAAGTTTCAAAAGAAGAAAGCGCGGAAGAATCGCGTGAGGAGAGTGAAACCGTGAGCGAAGAAATCAAAAAAGAGCCGATTCCGGACGGCGCAAAGGTCATCACGAATCTTGACTACACAAACACCGGCAAAATGGGCGACAACGACGGCCCGGCTTACTGCGTCTATTCCAAAACCGGCTACAACAAAGCATCCATGGATATCGCGATCGGCAAAATACACATCCATACGCTGCGTGGCGACAACAGTTTTGTCAACGCGTATCTGTTTCTCGGCTGCGACGTTTATAACGGCGAGTGGTGGTGCAACTGCTTTGATGCCGGCTTCTGCTATTCCGGCAGAAATCCCGCGTGGCATCTGTTCTACAATATCTATGAGACGGCGACGGAAGGCGAAAAAAGGTGGTACGAATCAAGCGTACAGCTTGACGGTACACACGATTACCGTCTGATCCTCGATACCTCTGCGGAAAACGAAAAAGCGACCGTTACGGTTTGGGATCTTACCGAAAACAAAAAAGCCGATGAAGTTACTTTTTCGGTCAAAAGTATGCTTCAAAACGGCTCCAACACCGCCTATCTGATGGATTTTGCGCTTGATTTTCCCGAAAACGTTCGCAAAGATAGAGCGGGAAACAATACGGACGACTGGGGCGAGATCACGCTTTTCAATACCGACGAAGACCTCTATATGCAAAACATTCTGGTTTCGAACGTCAAGATCTGGCAATCGGGAAACGAATACGTCTGGGA
>JAGHTH010000124.1 GCA_018065365.1 Candidatus Coliplasma caballi | reverse complement strand
CGGCGGAACGCTGAAGGGCGAGGTCGTTTCCGTTACCGCCAACACCTCCGGCGGCGCAGTCGGCGAGAAGGACAAACTCTCCGATCAGTTCATCCTGTTCGCCAAAGCAGATTCCCCGAACGCACAGTACGTCAAGGATCTGAAAGCGGGCGACAGCGTGAACATCGCGGTCGAGGAGACCCTGGATGCCGCCAAAGAGATCATGGAAAAAGCAAACTCCGTCATTACCAACGTCGGCTGGCTCGTCAAAGACGGCAAGGATCTGACTCGTGAAGAAGATAAGATCGGCACTCATGAAGTCACCATGATGGCACGTTGGACCGCGTTCGGTACCAAAGAAGACGGCTCTTACGTGTTCTTTACGACCGATTCCGTGGAAGATGACGCGACCTATACGACCGGCAGCAGCGTTTGCGTAACGCTTCGCGACGTGGCGAAAGCCATGATCGGAATGGGCTGCACCAACGTCATCCGTATGGACGGCGGCGGATCCACCGCAATGTACGCCAAAGATTCCGGCAGCGGCACTCCCGGCTATCTGATGTATGCTTCCCGTGAAGTCGGCGACTGCATCCTGGTCGTCAAGCGTTCTTCGATGAACAAAGACAAGACCGCAAAAGAAGACCTCACGAAGCTGGTCAATGAACTGAAAGACAACGACAAAGCATCCTACAAGGAAACGGTCGCGGCAGCGAAAGCGATCCTCGAATCGAAGACCTCCACTTCTGCCGATTACGTCCGCGCGTACGTCGCGCTGAACGTGGTTACGGATGCCTACAAGAAACTCGAAGTGGGTATCGCGGCAGCCGACAAGGCGGACAAGCAGGAATATGCTCCTACGATCTGGGACAAACTGACCAAGCTGAACGCCGACGCCAAGAAGGCGAAGGACGACAAGACCATTACCGCAGACGAAGTCATCGCGCTCGAAAAAGAGTTGAGCAACGCGATCCAGAGCATCGGCGCGGTGTCTCTGGTGGTTTCGCGCGGCTGCTCCTACACGCACGGCACTGCCGTGGATACCGCTACGTATCCCGATACCGGCAATAAGGAACTGACCGACGGCGACCTCTCCGTTGATACCGACGGCTATGCGCCCGGTTGGGTCGGTGCTCCCAAAGGCAAGGGCTTTAAGGTCACGATCGACCTTGGCGAAGAGCAGAGCGATCTGTCCGTCTTTACCTGCCGCGCGCTGTAGATCGCGGGCTGGGGCATTTCTTTCCCGAACACCATGAAGGTAGAGACTTCTGTTGACGGAAAGAACTTTACAAGTGTCGGAACCGCATCGCTGTCTGCCGAGGATAAGGCAAAAGACGGCGCGACCTTCGTGCTCACCCTCGAAAAGAGCGTCAAGGCACGCTACGTCCGCTTTACCATTTCCGGATCCGGCTGGACGTTCATTTCCGAACTCGAAGTTATCCGCAACGAAGTGGCATACAAGGATATGCCCGCCTTCACTACCGGCGACGTGAACGGCGACGATAGCGTTGACGCGTTCGACTACCAGATGCTCAAAGCAGCCGTTTTGAATTCCTACGAGGCAACCGAGGCGGAACTTGCTCGCATGGATGTCAACGACGATCAGTCGGTTGACGCGTTCGACTACCAGATGCTGAAAGCATTCGTTCTCGGAACGTATCAGTTCTGATTTCAACCAAAACCCAACGGGGAAGCTTCTTTCTCACGGAGAAAAGGAGCTTCTCCTTTTTTTGCGGAAACGGGCGGAAATTTCAAAAAAACTATTGACAAATCAGACAGTCGCGGATATAATAAAACCGTCAGTTAGCATATGCTACCTGACATTGTTTCCGACATCGGTTAGCAGCGGCTACCCGTCTGCCGGAAGAAACGGAGAAAACGGTTATGACACTCAAAGAACTGCCTGTCGGAGCAACTGCGATCATCAAAGAGGTCGGCGGCGGAGGAAGTCTGCGCCAGCATTTTCTGGACATGGGCGTAATTCCCGGTGCGGAAGTTACGGTCATCAAATATGCCCCGATGGGAGATCCGATCGAACTGCGGATCCACGGCTATGAACTGACGCTCAGGATCGCGGACGCGGCACAGATCGGCGTGGAACGGATCGCAAAAGCGACCGAAAACGCAGTGAGTGAACCCGTACCTGCCATGCAGGCGGAACACCCCGGTTTCGGCGAAAACGGAAAATACCACGTCAAAGGGGAAGAAGACCCCGTCCCGAAAGGAACGACGCTGACCTTTGCCCTTGCGGGAAATCAGAACTGCGGCAAAACGACGTTGTTCAATCAACTGACGGGCTCCAACCAGCACGTCGGTAATTTCCCTGGCGTAACGGTCGATCGCAAGAGCGGCCCGATCCGGAATCACGCCGATACCATGGTTACGGATCTGCCCGGGATCTATTCACTCTCTCCCTATACCGCGGAGGAGATCGTATCCCGGCGGTTTATCCTGGACGAAAAGCCGCTCGGTATCATCAATATCGTGGACGCGACAAACATCGAGCGCAACCTGTATCTGACCTTGCAGCTGATGGAACTCGACGTTCCGGTCGTGCTGGCGCTCAATATGATGGACGAAATGCGCGGCAACGGCGGAACGGTGCGTGTCAACAAAATGGAAGAAATGCTCGGCATTCCGGTCATTCCGATTTCCGCTTCCAAAGGGGAGGGTGTCGAGGAACTTGTCGATCACGCCCTGCACGTCGCGAAATACAAGGAACGTCCCGGCAGAATGGATTTCTGCGATCCGGACGATCACGGCGGCGCGGTACATCGCTGCCTGCACAGTATCATGCATTTGATCGAGGATCACGCCGCAGCGGCGGGATTGCCCGTGCGGTTTGCCGCGTCGAAACTGATCGAGGAAGATCCGATGGTCATCGAAGCGCTGGAACTGACGCAGAATGAGATCGAAATGGTCGAGCATATCATTCTTCAGATGGAAGAAGAACGCGGGCTCGACCGTTCGGCAGCAATCGCGGATATGCGGTTTGCCTTTATCAAGAATCTTTGCGCAAGCACGGTCGTCAAGCCGAAAGAGAGCAAGGAACATCTTCGCAGCCGCAAAATCGACCGCGTCTTAACGGGAAAATGGACGGCGATCCCCTCGTTTGCGGTCATTATGGGATTGGTTTTCTTCCTGACCTTCGGCGTGATCGGATCCGGTCTGCAATCGCTTCTCGAAAGCGGGATCGACAGACTGACGGAACTTGTCGGAACGTGGCTTACGGACGCGAACGTGAGCGAAACGCTGCGCTCGCTGATCATCGACGGCATATTCGGCGGGGTAGGCAGCGTGATCAGCTTCGTGCCGATCATCGTCGTACTGTTCTTTTTCCTGTCCATGCTGGAAGACAGCGGCTACCTTGCGCGCGTGGCGTTCGTAATGGACAAACCGCTCCGTAAGATCGGCCTTTCCGGGCGAAGCATCGTTCCGATGCTGGTCGGCTTCGGCTGTACGGTACCGGGTGTCATGGCGTCCAGAACGCTTCCGTCGGAACGCGACCGTAAAATGACCATTCTGTTGACGCCGTTTATGAGCTGTACCGCAAAGCTTCCGATCTACGGCTTCTTTGCGGCGGCGTTTTTCCCGGGCCATGCCGTATGGATCACGATCGGACTGTATGCGCTCGGCATTCTGATGGGGATTCTGGTGGCGCTCTTTACCAAAGGGACCGTCTTCAAAGGCGAAGCCGTTCCGTTCGTTATGGAACTTCCGAACTACCGTATGCCCGGCGCAAAAAACGTTGCCCGTCTGCTCTGGGAAAAAGCCAAGGATTTCCTGCAGCGCGCGTTTACGGTCATTTTCGTGGCTTCTATCGTGGTGTGGTTCCTGCAAACGTTTGATTTCCGGTTGAACGTGGTCGCGGCGGAAGACAGTATTCTCGCGACGCTTGCCGGTTACATCGCTCCCGTGTTCACGTACGCCGGCTTTGCGGATTGGCGGATCGTTACGGCGCTGATCGCCGGCTTTATGGCAAAAGAAAGCGTCGTTTCGACGTTGACCGTCCTGTTCGGTGCTGCCTCGCTGACCGCCGTGCTTTCGCCCGCGAACGCGCTGGCTCTGTTGGTGTTCTGCCTGCTTTACACGCCTTGCGTGGCGGCGGTTGCCGCGATCAAGCGGGAACTCGGAGCGAAGTGGGCGGCGATCGTGGTGGTCGGGCAATGCGTCCTCGCGTGGATCTGCGCCGTCGCGGTGCAGGGAATCGCCAACCTGATCGGATAAGGAGGAACCCGTTTTGAACACGACCGAAATCGTTTTGCTCTGTCTGATCGGCGGATTGTTCGTCCTTGCGATCATCCGGGCTTTCTTAAGGAAAGGAAAGAACTGTTCCTGCTGTAACGGAGATTGCTCCGCCTGCCGCGGCGATTCTTCGCGAAAAAGCGATAAAAAATCTTCTTGACAAATTTGCTTCCGTGTGGTAATATAAGTTAAGGGAACACCCCACGGGGCGTTCCTTTTCTTTTTTGCGGAAAGGAGATCGTTATGAAACATTATGACGTAGTGATTATCGGAGGCGGCATCGGGGGACTGATGGCGGCGTACCGACTGTACAAAAAGAACCCCGCGCTTTCCATTCTGATCGCGGAACGCGGTACGACGCTGGAGAAGCGGCATTGTCCCGCGGGAAAAGACAAAACCTGCTTACATTGCGCGACCTGCAGCATCACGTCCGGTTTTGCCGGCGCGGGCGCGTTTTCGGACGGGAAATTCAACCTCGGGACCGCGTACGGCGGAACGCTCGGCGAAGAACTCGGCGACGATCTCGCGAACGAATATATCGATCAAGTCAGCGACATTCTCGATGAATTCTGCACTTCCGGCAAAGTTCCGGTCTTCCGTTCCAACGAAGAACTCAAATTGAAGTGCCTGCAAAACAATCTGCGGCTTCTGGATATGAACGTCAAGCACCTCGGCACCGACAAGAATTTCACGACCATGGCGAATCTGATCCGCTTTCTCGGAGAAAACGGCGTCGTTTTGCACGACCGGCTGAACTGTACGGCGATCCGGGAAGAAAACGGAACACGCAAGCTTGACTTTGAGGGCGGGGAAGAGATGACGGCTGACCGCGTGATCATCGCGACCGGACGCGGCGGCGCGGAATTTGTGAAGAACTTCTGCGATAGCAACGGCGTAAAAATGTTTGCCAATTCGGTCGATATCGGCGTCCGCGTCGAAATGAAAGACCTGATCTGGCGGGAATTTTCCTCCAAAATTTACGAGCCGAAGATCCTTTGCAAAACCAAGACGTTTGAGGATCGCACGCGGATGTTCTGCTTTAACCAGGGCGGTTTGGTGTCCGCGGAAAACAACGGCGGGATCATTACGGCAAACGGGCATTCGTTCGCGGATCCCGAAAAGAAAACGGACAACTGCAATTTTGCGATCCTGTCCAGCATCCACTTTACCTCGCCGTTCAATCAGCCGACCGAATACGTGCAGTATATTTCCCGTCTGGCGAATATGATCGGAAACGGCACCGTGCTGGTCCAGCGCTTCGGCGATCTGATCCGCGGCAGACGGACGAACGACCACCGTCTTGCGCGCAACACCGTCATCCCGACGCTCAAAGCGACCGCGGGCGACCTTTCGCTCGTGCTGCCGCACCGGATCATGACCAACATCATTGAAACGATCTATGCGCTTGACAAGGTGGCGCCCGGGACTGCCAACGACGATACACTGCTGTATGGCTGCGAGAGCAAATACTACTCGATCCGACCGGAATTCAAAAACGGAGACTTTGAACTGATCGACGGCGTCTATATCATCGGCGACGGCTCGGGGATCTGCCGCGGGCTTTCGCAATCCGGCGCGATGGGGTTGTACGTCGCGGATCGTATCCTTGAAAAATAAAAAACGACAAAACAAAAGCCAACCGGAGACGGTTGGCTTTCTTGTATGCAAATAGGGGAATCAGCCCTTGTAATAGCCCGCGAGGTACGCGACAACGGAAAGAACGGTTGCAGCGACGCCGAGCAGATAGCTGAACGCGGATTTCTGCTTTTTGAGGATGTTGCGCCACACGCCTGCCGCGATCGAAAGCACGCCGAAGATGCCGCCGATGATACCGCAGATCTGCGCGTTTAAGAACGGGATCTTGAGGTTAGCCGCTTTGGACATCCAGGGGAAGTTAAACGTAAACGTTACGATGCCGGTTTTTTCGTTGACGGCGTTCTTTGCAAGCAGGACGAACAGAAGCGAAACGATGCCGAGAATGATCGCCGCGAGCCACAGATAGTCGTGCAGCTCCCAATGATCCTTTTCTTTGGCCGGTTTTTTATTTTTCGCGGCAGGAGCAGCGGCTTCTTCCGCAATCGGATTTTCGATCGGTTCCGTAACCGTATCCATTTCTTTCGTCATGACACAAAAACTCCTTTTATCATTTTCTCTATCATACCATAGAATGCGGTCGGTTGTCAACTGCTATTATGTAGAAACGCCATTCGAAAAATTGTTTGAAATGACGAGAAACGACCGATTTTGCGGGATCACAGCGGGAGAAACAGCTTGTCGAGCGCGCCGAGGCGATATTCCAGAAACTCCAAAACGGTTTGCGAGCGGCTTGCGTCGGGCGTTCCGGGATAGAGCAGCGCCTCTTCTTCCAGCAGCCCCGCCTCCGTGCGTGCGTTTTCGGAATCGAACGCGTTTATCAGAAACTCCGCCGTAAAGACGTTCTCTCGCAAAACGGCGTAGCGGTTTTCGATTTCCGGAAGGAAGATCTGTACGAACCGCTTCCACAGCAGGTTTTTTTCTTTGTAAACGACCGCGCCGTGCGCATCTGCGGCTGGCAGGTTGTAAGCGTACCAGCAGTGAATGCCCGCTTCCGTGATCGCGAACGAATTCGTCAGATCCGAAAACTCCGGCAGCCAGGTTTTTCCATCCTTCGTGTACCAGATCGTCCCGCTTTCCAGCCGGTGCGCCGCGCAAAGAACTTCCGCGGTCAGATAATAGTCGATCAGCGCCGAAACGTCGGTATAGTCGGAAAGATGTTCCCTAAACTGCTTGTCGTTCGCGGTCTGCACGAACCGGCAGAACGCCGCAAAACTTTCTTCTGCCCACGCGGTAGTTTCTCCGGTGCAATGCAAAAACGCGTAGCCGCTCTCTTTTTCGCCCAGACCGGGACGTGAGAATACCGGCTCCGAATTGAAATCGCAGGTGCCGTCGCACGCGATGACGGACGCGTTTGACGAGCCGCCTCTGCGGTATTGCCAGCTTCGGTCGGGAAGCAGATCGTAAACGCCTTTGTAGATCCCGTCCACATACAACTGAACGGGGAACCCGCCGGGCGTTTTTTCCGTTTCGTTCCGGTCTGCCTGCAAGCCGTTCCAGACCGAAAGTCCGGCGCGGTCCCTGCATTTGAGCGGATCGGAAAACTGCCCGCACAGCCGGTAGGTGCTTTGATCGCCCCAACCGAGATCGGTATTGTAAGCAGAACGGTCGGCTTTGTAGAACAACGAGAGGGAATAATCCGGCTTTTCCGTTCGGTTTTC
>JAGHTH010000163.1 GCA_018065365.1 Candidatus Coliplasma caballi | reverse complement strand
CTAATCGTGAATACGGGGAAACTGGCCGATCGGAAGCATCGCCTTGAAAGCGGGAAGTTTTTCTTTGAGGGCGCACATCTGTTGGAGGAGTATCTCCGCTTTGGCTTCGTCCCCGATACCGTGTTCGTATGCGACGGTGCGGATGAGAAATATTCCGAATTGCTTTCGCGTATTCCGAAAGACCGAATTTGCTCCGTGCCGCTTTCGGTTTTTGAAAAAATTTCTACAGAACAGGCGCCGCAGGGTCTTTTGACGGTTTCCGAGTTTCTTCCGTGCGTCAAACGTTACGAAGAAGATGATGTACCGGACGGAAAGATCTTACTGCTTCAAAGCGTTCGCGACAACGGGAACGTCGGTACGGTCATTCGCACAGCCGCGGCACTCGGTTGGAATTGTGTTCTGACGCAGGATTGTGCGGACGTTTACGCTTCTAAAACCGTTCGTGCCACGATGGGAACGTTGTTCTCCGGGACGGCTTCCGTTTGCGGTGATCCGATTCAATTCGTGCGCACGCTTCGCCGCAACGGAAGACGCGTGTTCGGCGCCGCACTCGGCGAAAGACAACTTTGCCTTGGATCTTTTGATTTGAGACAGGATGATTGTTTTATCGTTGGGAATGAAGGTCGGGGAATCAGCCCCGAACTCCTTTCCGCCTGCGACAGCGCCGTCCTGATTCCGATGACGGGAAAAGCGGAAAGTCTGAACGCTTCCGTCGCTGCTTCGGTCATTATGTGGGAAGGAGCAAGAGATGAATTGCGAAGACAATGAAGAATTGTATGCGTTCTGGCTGCAGCTTGCTTGCGGCATTTCAAACAACGTCTATTTGAAGATCTTTACGCATTTTCATTCATTCAAAGAAATCTATGAATGCGAGGATTATTCTTTCCTGAATGGGAAATACAAATGCGAGTCAAAACTGAAACAAAAAGACCTTTCCGAAGCTTATGAACTTCAAAAACGTTGTCGTTCGGCAGGAATCACGGTTTTAACCTATTATGACGAGCAGTTTCCAAAACTGTTGAAGTTGATTCAGGCCCCGCCGGCAATTCTGTATATGATCGGTCAGAAATGCGATCTGAATGAGATCGTCGGGATCGCCGTAGTCGGAACGAGAAATATGACTCCGTATGGTGCAAAGATCGCAGAGGAATTTGCGTATCAGTTCGCGATTGCCGGAGCAACAGTCATCAGCGGACTCGCGAAAGGGATCGATACCTGTGCGCACCGCGGTGCGATCCGGGCAGACTCTTTCACGATCGCGGTACTCGGAACGCCGATTGACGAAATCTATCCGAAAGAGAACTACAAAGCGTTTCACACATTGTATCAGCGCGGACTTGTGATCAGTGAAATGTATCCCGGATGTCAGAAAACGCGTGCTGATTTTCCAAATCGCAACCGCATTATCAGCGGACTTGCGCAAGCAACTCTGATTGTGGAGGCGGGAGAGCATAGCGGTGCTTTGATTACGGCAAGCCATGCCATTTATCAGGGCAGATCCGTATTTGCGATTCCGGGCGCGCTCGGCGATTCTCACGCAGGCACCAATCTTCTGATCAAGCAGGGTGTTCCCGCTGCGACCTGCGCCGAAGACGTTCTTGAGGACCTTTCACTATCTTTTCCAACAAAGATTTTCCCGGAACGCATTCTTTCCACGCCGACCATTTTTTCGACGGGATATACGGGTTACATTCCCAAAAACCCGATAAACGTTCCGATCAAACCGCTTGTTCCGAAAAAGAAACGGGAAACGCCGCCGGAACTCGAAAAGGAGACGGAACAATCCGCAAAACCCGTTCCCGAAGAAACAAAGGAACTTCCGCGTTTTTCTTCGGAAGAACCCGAATCGCTTGAGGAACAGATCCTTATGCTTTTGCGCAGAACGGCAATGTCGATTGACAATCTGACAGTCGAAACGAACGCCGAGCCGGGCGAACTGCTCGCGGCACTTACCATACTTGAAATTGACGGAAAGATCCGATCTTCCGCCGGCAATATCATTACGTTGAACGAACTTTGAGGAGAGAGTATTTTGAACACACTGGTTATCGTAGAGTCCCCGACCAAAGCCAATACCATCAAGAGTTTTTTGGGAAAGGGCTATAAAGTCAAGGCCTGCAAAGGTCATGTCCGTGATCTGCCGAAGAGCAAACTCGGCATTGATATCGAGAATGATTTTGAGCCGCAATATATCAATATCCGCGGAAAAGGCGATCTGATCAACGAACTTCGCAAGGAAGCAAAGGCGGCTGACCGCGTCCTTCTTGCAGCCGACCCTGATCGCGAAGGAGAAGCGATCAGCTGGCATCTTGCCGCCGTGCTAAAATTGGATGCCGACAAAACGAAGCGAATCACGTTCAACGAGGTAACGAAAGCGACTGTCAAAGAAGCGATCAAATCTCCTCGTGCCATCGATATGGGATTGGTAAACGCCCAGCAGACGCGTCGTATTCTCGACCGTCTCGTCGGTTACCAGATCAGTCCTTTCCTTTGGAAAAAGGTCAAGAACGGTCTTTCCGCGGGACGTGTTCAGTCCGTCGCAACCAGAATGATCGTCGAACGCGAAGAAGAAATCAGAGCTTTTGTTCCTGAAGAATACTGGATTCTGTCTGCGTCTGCCGTTACGAGCAGCGGAGAAAAGTTGGTCGTTCGCTATTTCGGGAACGACAAAGGAAAACAGGATCTCCACAACAACGATCAGGTCAGAGAAGTTCTGAATACCATGACGGGAGAGTTCCGCGTTGAATCCGTAAAAGCGGCAGTGAAGCATCGGAAACCGCAGCCGCCGTTCGATACTTCCACGCTTCAGCAGGAAGCAAACAGTCGCCTCGGCTTCCAGTCCTCGCGTACGATGATGATCGCGCAGGAACTTTACG
>JAGHTH010000072.1 GCA_018065365.1 Candidatus Coliplasma caballi | reverse complement strand
GCGGGTTTGCGGAAGCGGCTGCGATGCTGGAGGCGGCGGGGCTTTCTCCGGTCCGCGACGTCTCGGAACTTCGCATCAGGAGATAAAGTCCCGGGAATGCGTTTCCCGGCCCGATAATTTTTCCACCATTCAGAAAGGGATGCCCGTAAGGATGAAACGAAACGCCTACGCAAAAATCAATCTTGACCTGCATATCACGGGGAAGCGCCCCGACGGCTACCATACGCTCGAAACGACGATGCAGAGCGTGTCGCTTTGCGATACGGTTTTCTACCGCAAATCGTCTTCGCCGTTTGCGTTTTCCTGCTCCGACCGTTCGCTTGAGAACGACAAAAATCTCTGCGTTCGCGCCGCAAAGGCATTTTTCGACGCGGCGGGGATCATGCCGTGCGGGAAACTGCGCCTGAAAAAGCGCGTGCCTTACGGAGCGGGACTCGGCGGCGGCAGTTCGGACGGCGCGGCGGTATTGCGATTGCTCAACGACGCGTTCGAAAAGCCGCTTCCCGAAGAACGTCTGCTTCTGCTCGCGTCTTCGCTCGGCGCGGACGTGGCGTTCTGCCTGCGCGGCGGAAAGGCACTTTGCAGAGGGATCGGGGACGAAATGACGTTTCTTTCCGACGATTTGCCGCTTTTGTTGGTCATTGCCAAAGGAAAAGACGGTCTTTCCACGCCGGAGATGTACCGTCGGTACGATGAAAAACACGCTTCCGGGCAGGAAGATACCGAACGTCCGGAGAACGATTTCCAACCCGTCGCGGAGGAAGCGCTGCCCGAAATTGCCGCGCTTTGCGATCTCATGCGCGCGCAGGGCGCGAAAGAAGCGCGGATGACCGGCAGCGGCAGCGCCGTGTTCGGCGTTTATGAAAACGCCGAAAATGCAAAAAGTACCGCAAAAGCGCTCAAAAAACGCGGTTTTTTTGCAAAAGTCTGTGCGACCGTTCCGCGTTATTGACCGCGCTTTCCGTTCATACTCCGAACAGAACGAAATAAGGAGTACGAACGAAATGAACAAACACTTTACATGGAGTTTCCCCGTCCGTCTGATCGCGGCGCTTTGCGCGTCCGCGGCGCTGCTGTTTGCGGTCGATCTGACCGTTCCTGCGGACGAGGCGGAAATTTACGACCGCGTGATCCGCTTACACGTCCTCGCCGATTCCGACAGCGAAGAAGATCAGGCGCTCAAACTGCTTGTGCGCGACGCGATCGTGGAAGAATGCGGCGATCTGTTTGCCGAAACGTCGTCTTCCGGGGAAGCGCTCTCGCAGATCGAAAGCGCAGCGGAACGAATGGAAGCGATCGCGCGGCGCGTTCTTGCCGACAACGGCTCCGACGCGGACGTGCGCGCCGTGTTCGGCACGGAGGACTATCCCACGCGCGAGTACGACGGCGTGGTGTTCCCGGCGGGGAAGTATTATTCTCTGCGCATCCTGCTCGGCTCCGGGCAGGGAAAAAATTGGTGGTGCTGCCTGTTCCCGCCGATGTGTATGTCTTCCTCGACTTCGCCGGAAGCGCTGGAGTCCGTCGGGATCGACACGTCTTCGGGAAAGGTCTTTACAGGCAAAAAATATCGGTTCCGACTGAAATTACTGGAGTGGTTTTCATGCTTTTTCGAGTAACCGGCGCCGCGGGAAGCGGCAAAACGGAATACCTGTACGGGAAACTGGAGGAGGCCTGCGCAAACGGCAAAAAGTGCGTCTGGATCTCTCCCGAACAACAGTCCGTGCAGACGGAGCGGGAATTGCTCGACCGCCTCGGCGACGGGTGCAATCTGTCCGTCGAGGTGCTGAACTTTGAGCGGCTCCCCGAACGGATCGCGCGCGAATACGGCGGTCTGAACGTGGTATATCCCGATAAGGGCGCGATCTGCGCCCTTTTGTCGCTGCTTTGCGAAGACCACCGGGGCGAACTTACCGAATACAAAAGATCGGCGTCTGACGAGGCGTTCGTAACGGGATTGTACGGTCTGTTCGGGAAACTGCGGTCGGAATTGATCGCGCCCGATAAACTGTTTGCCGCCGCGGACAAATGCGGCGAAACCGAGCGGAAACTCGGCAGAAAACTGCGCGACGTCGCGTTGCTGTACCGCGCTTATACCGAATGGTTTACGGAGCGGACACGCGATCCGCGCGACGCGCTTTCGGTTTTGGCGTCCGAATTGCCGTCAAAACCGTTCTTTGCCGGAAAGACCGTGTTCGTGGACGGATATTACACGTTTACGGGGCAGGAATACGCGCTGCTCGACGCCGTCATCAAACAGGCGGACGCGGTGTACTGTACGTTTACATACGACGAGCGGGAACTCTTTTCCGGCAACCGAAAAGCCGCCGAGCGTTTTCAGAGCGCGGCGGGAAAGCCGGATATCGACTGCGGCGGATATAAAAGAAGCCAAAACGACGAATTGCGCTTTCTCGAAAAGCATCTCTGGGAACTCGGGACGCCCGCGTTTTCCGGCGATTCCGGCGCGGTCAAACTGATCTCCGCGCACGATCCGTTTGGCGAAGCGAACGCCGTCGCGGGAGAGATCCTGCGGCTGATCCGCAGCGGAATGCGGTATCGCGACATTACGGTCCTGGCGCGCGATCCTTCCGCTTACGCGGGGATCCTCGATACCGTGCTGCGCGAGAATCGAATCCCGTTCTTTTTTGCCGAAAAAGAGGGGATCTTAAATCATCCGCTGATCGCGTTCGCGATCGCTTCTCTGGAACTCATCGACAGCAATTTAGAGCCGTTTGCGCTTCGGAAATATCTCAAAACGGGATATTCCGGGTTGGATGCCGAAGACGGCGACCTTCTGCTTCGCTACGTGGAAGGTTGGAAACTGCACGGCGCAGATTGGAAAAAAGGAAAAGACTGGAAGAAAAACCCGGACGGATACCGGGAGGGCGCTCTCGACGAGGAACAGGAAGCGTTTCTCGCTTCGGTCAACCGTGCGAAAGACCGGCTGCTTTCCGACCTTGAGCCGCTCCGGACGGTGCTTGCGGACAAAGAGCAGACCGTGGACGGAATGCTTGCCGCTTTGTACGAACATCTCGGACGCGTGGGCGCGGGCGAGAGATTCCTCCGCAAAATCAACGCGCGCCTGCGGGACGGCGAGGAGGAACGCGCCCGCATCGACAGCCAGGTCTGGCAGATGTTTTCGGGCGTTATGGAACGCATCCACAATCTCTGCGGCGATCGGAAACTGCCGGTGTTCCGACTTCTCGCGCTGCTGCGTCTGACCGCCGGCGCGTATTCGCTGGGCTCGATCCCGACGTCTTCGGACGCGGTTTCGATCGGAAACCCGGCGCTGTTCCGCGGAAATTCCAAAGCCGTGATCGTGATCGGCTGCAACGACGGGGTGTTCCCCGCGATCGTAGGCGACGATCCGCTGTTTGACGACGATGACGCGGCGTTTCTGGAGGGCGAGGAGATCAACGTCGTGGAGCCGCGCCTTTCGGCAATGAACGCCGAGCGTTTCTATTTCTATACCGCGGTCGCCGCTCCGTCGGAAGAACTGATCCTGACCTGGCCGACGGCGACGGTTTCCGGTGCGGAACTTCGTCCCTCGCCCGCGATCACGCGCGTAAAGGATCTTCTTCCGCATCTGACCGTAACAACGCCGGAGAGGGATCTCTCCGGGCGGCTGTCTTCCTATACGGGCGCGCTCGAAGCGTTCCCGCTGATGCCGGAGGGGAAAGAAAAGGAAAAACTGCGCACCGTCCTTTCGGAAAAAGGGTTTGACGTGCCGGAAATGCCTTTGCCGATCGTCGATCCGTCCGCGCAGATCTGCTATCGCGGGGAGGAACTGCGCCTTTCGGCGAGCAAGCTGGAACTTTATCGCAAATGCCCGTTCCGTTTCTTCGGCGAATCGCTGATGCACTTGAAAGAGAAAAAGCCGATCGCGCTTTCCGAAAACGAGTACGGCACGTTCCGCCATCGCGTTCTGGAACTCTTTCTCAAAGAGCATTTCGGCGGCGGAAAGATCGTGCCGGTTGAGAGCGAAGCGGCGCTGCGGGCGGAATCGGATCGCATCGCGGGGAAATGTATCGATGAACTGCCCGGCGAGGAAAAACGCGATGCAAAGTCGGAATACGAACTGAAAAAGACCGTCCGGACGCTTTTGCCGGTGCTGAACGACGCGATGCGGGAATTCGGCGGCGGGAGATTCATGCCCGCCGGGTACGAGGTCGGATTCGGGCAGAAAGACGGCGATTTGCCCGCTGCCGAGTTTACGACCGAAGACGGTAAGAAAGTGTTCTTACGCGGCGTGATCGACCGCGTGGATACCTATGAAAAAGACGGCGAGCTGTACGCCCGCATCATTGATTACAAATCGTCCGACAAGGGAATGGACAGGGAACTGATGGAAACCTACGGGCTGGACGAGCAGCCGCTTCTGTACCTGTTTGCCTATTGCGGTCTTTTGGACGCGGCGGGGAAACCCGTTCGCCCGGCGGGAGCGATGTATGAAAACGTGGCTCCGGCAATGCAAAAGAAGAACGAAAAAAGCAAAAGCAGACGAACCGGACTCGTGCTGGACGGCGACGGGATCCGGGAGGCAATGGATCCCGACGGTGCGGGAAAATTCGCACCGAAAAGCACGACGAAGAGCGGCATGATCCTGCCGGCAGAGGAACTCGGAAAGTTGAAAACGCTTTTGGAACAGCAGCTTCTGCAAACGGCAGATCGGATCTTTTCGGGCGATATGCCCGTAAAACCGCTGAAGCTCGACAGCAAGCACGACGCCTGCAGTTTCTGTAAAATGCGCGCCGCGTGCAGACGGAAAGGAGGAAACGACGATGATTAAATGGACGGACTCCCAAAGGCACGCGATCACGTGCAGAGGGCGCGATATGATCGTTTCGGCGGGCGCCGGCAGCGGAAAAACCACCGTGCTGACGCAGCGCATCATCGAAAAGATCGAACAGGGCGCGAGCGTTTCGGATTTCCTCGTCGTAACGTTCACGAACGCTTCCGCTGCCGACCTGCGCGCCAAAATCAGCGACGCGCTTTCCGGACTTGCCGCCGCCCACCCCGACGTCGCGCGCTATCGGGCACAGCTTTTGCTGCTCCCGACCGCACGGATCTCCACGATCGACTCGTTTTACCTTTCGCTCGTGCGAAGCGATTTCCAGACGCTCGGGTTGTCGCCGCGTTCTCGGATCATGGATGCCAAGGAAGAAAAGATCCGCGCTTTTGAAGTCATGGACGCGCTGATCGGCGATTGCTTCCGCGAGGGGAGAAAGGAATTCTTTTTGCTCGCGGACACGTTTTCCGACGCGAAAAACAAAACTCCTCTCCGCGATATCCTGTGGGAAATCTACGAAAAACTCCGCGCCTTTGCAAACTATTTTGCTTGGTTGGAAGACCATGAAAAAACGCTTCGCGACGATGCGGAAAAACTGAAAGACGGGTTGTATTCCACTTCGATCGGCGAATGGATCCGGGAAAAACTGACGCAGTTCTACGAGGAATTCATGGAAGCGGCAGACGTATTTTCGGATCAAGCCGCGACGTTTGCCTCCGGCAATATCGAAAAGATTGCCGACGCGATCAAAAGCATGCTGGAAACGGAGTTGGCGGCGGCCGGGGGCTCGTACGAGGGATTCCTTGCCGCTGTCGGAACGGCGCCGAAAATTCCGGGGATCAGCGCAAATAAAATGGATCCGGAACAGCGGGAATGGTTCAAAACGGAAAAAAAGCGCATTTCCGATGCACGAAAAAAGGTATTGGAAACGTTCGATTGCGGGGATACGGACACCCTTCGGGAACAGTTCCTGAAGACCGCCGACGTTTTGCATGAACTTTGCGCTTTCTTGAAACGGTTTGAAGAAGCGTTTGAAAAAGCAAAACGCGCCGACGCGGTGCTTTCGTTCTCGGATACGGCGCACGGTGCGCTGAAACTTTTGGAAAAAGACGGGCAGCCGACGCCGTTCTGCCTGTCCCTGCGGAGCAAAATCAAAGAGATCTTCGTGGACGAATACCAGGACGTTTCTCCGTTGCAGGATCACGTTTTCGAGCTGCTGTCCTCCGGCGGAGATCGGTTCATGGTCGGCGACGTCAAGCAATCGATCTACCGTTTCCGCAACGCATACCCCGACATTTTCTTGAACTATAAAGAGCGCTTCGCGGATTACCGGGAAGACGGGACGGAAACGACCGCCCGGGTGTTCTTGCGCGAGAATTTCCGCAGCGGAGAAAAGGTGGTGGACTTCGTCAACCTTCTGTTCTCCGAAGTAACCGGCGGCACGAGAAATCAGCGCGAATACGAGGGCGAAGAACTCGTTTTTTACAGAAAAACGGAACTTC